>NZ_VPCD01000011.1:0-135784 GCF_013418345.1 Acinetobacter sp. YH12144
TAAATTACATTCTTTGGATGTGCCTTTCGTATATTTGGCAATATCAAAAGCAGAGAGAAATTCACCTTTCCGCTTCAAATGCCTAAACCCTAAATCATTGACATAATTCCAGACGAAGTTCACTTCTAATGCTAGTTGGTCTAACACCTTGCAATGTTTGTCTTTTATACGTAATTTAAGGGTTTTCATGTGCTTATATTAACAATCAAAACTCAAGGAAAATAGTCCTTAGTTAAATCAAACGACACTTCATGTCGTGTCGCTTATATCTCTGACCTGAAGGACAGAGTTTTACCCTCCATTTGATAAAAAAACACCTGAACAGTGTTCAGGTGTTGGGAAAGGGACTTAAGAGATCGTCGAATGATTAGCCATTCTTAATGCGAATGATGCGATCGGTACGATCATTGACTAGCACGTAGTCACCATTGATTTTGTACCATTGTTGATAACGACCGGTGTTCGGTAAGCGGCGCGCTTCACGGTCACTCACTTTGTAGCGGCTTGAATCGAAATAACGAGGAAAGCTTTGACCAACACGCCAATCGCGGCTTGGATTTACACGACGAAAGTCATTACGGTCGTAGCGATTATTGTCATAACGGTTGTTGTTATTCCAATTACTCGGACGGTGATCTTTGTCCCAACGGTTGTCTTGATGTTGGTATGACGGATGGTAACGGCGGTCATCTTGACGATGGTCTGGCGCAGCAATGGCTGCTGTTGTTGCCATCAAAGCCGATACTGAAAGAACTAAAGTCGATACGATTTTGTTCATGGGACACCTCTATACATTTCTAATCTGTTTTTCGATGATTCAAAATTAGCGAGAAAGTTCAGAGAAAGCGTGGGGGCAATATAGTTGAATTGTGAAATGTATGGAGGAAATTTGAAGGCGTGTAAATGATCTGAACGCTAGGCAGCATCAGCTTTTGCGGTTAAACATTAAAAAAAACTCATAAAAAAAGCCCAGAGTTGATCTGGACTTTAAAAATATGGCGAAATTAAATTCAAAACGGCTTACATACCTAAAATTTTCAGAATACTGTTACTATCTGAGTTGACCAATATGTAGTCATTATTGATTTTATACCATTGCTGATTACGCGATGGTTTAGGTAAGTTATGGTCTTTATAATCGACTTTATAACCATTACCACGATAATGCTGTGGCATCACATAGCCCGTTTGCCATTTATGTTGTTGCAAACGTTTGACTCCACGTTGTTCACGCATACGGCGTCGATCTTCAAGATCGTCATCGTCCTGATAACCACGGTAATCACGATCTTTTTTCATTTGACCATATGCATTGCCGCGTGGGCCATCAAAGCCACGTTCATCGTTCTTGAAGTGAGGCGCTGCAGACGTGATGCTGCTTGCTATTAAAGCACTGAAAGAAATAGCCAAAATTGGCAAAATCTTTTTCATGTTCAACCCTCATGAGTAATTTATCTTCAATATCACTACTGTACGCATTAAATGCAGAGAAACTGTGAAGAAAGATGAATATTTCTTTAAATAAAACGAAGAGATTGCGGATATTATGCGATAAATTTGGCGCCGAGAACAATCTTTCCATCTTGAAAGCGATGGTCCGATAATGCGTGCTTTTTATCCTTGCAATGCAGTCTTGATCAAATTTGAGGTCTATTGTAAGCACGATCAAAAACGCCCATCAAGTCTTGATGGGCAAATAGGGTAGAGATACTGGAATGAAAACGGTGGGTAAATTCGGGTTTTAGTACCACTGCTCATTGAGGCATTGGAGTGAATAAATCGCTTGAGCCACAGATTCAGCTTGCTCGGCATCGTCCATTGCAGAGATCAAATTTTCAGTCAGTTGTAAGGTTTCAATTGAACGAATGGTTTCAATTTTACGTGTTTGATCAGCCATTTGGGTCTCCTTGCCGTCGGTCTATGTCATGGCAAGCAGTCTATGCTTTTATATTTAATTTGAAAAACCGAATATTATTATAAAAATAATTTAAAAATATGATTAATAGCAAGTGGGGTGATAAAACTGTCTTTTGATCAAAGCTTGTTGAATTTCAAGGTTAAAAAAAGGGCATCAAATGTCCCTTTTTAGTTCTAAATGTGTCACTTGGAACTTAATTAGTATGCGTATTTCAGGTCGGTATAATCCGTTAATGATTTTTGAATATGAGCTTGAATAAATTCATTAATATCTTCAGGTGTCATTGCTGCACCTTGTTTGGTAATCACATGCTCAAACGGTGCTTGATCTTGCGCAATGATGCGATAAACAAAGTTAGTGATCACTTGAAAGCCTGCTTCTTGCTTTTGAATGCAAGTGACATAGAAATAGGCATGCTCAAAGTTTAAGTCAGTATGCGAAAAAATAAATTGTTCAAATAATTTTGCATTTTGACCGACATCTAAGCCTTTTAAATCGTCCACGATACTCGGGTCGAATTTCATGCCATATTTTGCTGAAATCGGTTGACCATCGACCAGTAGGTTAACCATGCCATCCTCAGTTGGAGTCACTGTAATATTGCTAAAGTCAGACATGTATCAATCCAATGTTTTTAAAGAATGCCCCAAGTATCGGCAAATTTGCTAAAAACTCAAGTCGACTTTCGCGTGGTCACTGCAAAATCATTCGGTTAATGATGCGTTGTAAAGATTCAAGACATAAAAAAAGGAAGCGCGATCTTCCTTTTTAAATTGGGTTTTCACCCTATTCATCTTGGGCATCTATGCTGGCACCGGTTAAATGCAAGCTGTCGTCACCCATTAAATATAAATATGCAGGCATGATGCTTTCAGGCGTAGGCAAAGTTTTTGGATCTTCGTCTGGATACGCCTTTGCACGCATGGCAGTACGTGTCGCACCAGGGTTAATACAGTTAAAACGAATATTGGGGTGTTCATTTTCTTTAGCGAACAATGTGCTTACGGCTTCAATGGCAATTTTTGAAACCGAGTACGCGCCCCAACGTTCACGGGCTTCACGTCCCACACCCGAACTGGCAAAGACCACTGAGGCATGCTCAGATTTTTGTAGTAGTGGCATCAGCTCTTGAGTCAGTACAAAGGGCGCGCGAAGGTTCACCGCCATGACATCATCCCATACATCCACAGGATAATGTTCTAGTTCAGTTCGCTCACCCAAAATCCCAGCATTATGCAAAATGCCGTCTAGGCGACCAAATTGCTTTTCTAAGGTATCGACCAACAGCTCATAATCACGAGGAGAGGCACTAGACAGTTGTAGCGGTAAAATCGCCGGTTGGGGGGCACCCAAGCCTTCAATTTCATCGTAAATCACTTCTAGTTTATTCAGTGTGCGTCCATGTAAGACCACGGTTGCGCCATGTAAGGCATAACTGAGGGCAGCCGCACGGCCAATACCATCGCCCGCACCTGTAATCAGGATAATGCGATCTTTGAGCAGATCGGGGCGAGGTTGATATTCTGAATATTTCATCCGTACCTCCTCGTTTTATTGTGTTGTGTTCTATCGTTATAAAGTCGCTGTGTTGAGCGTTTTCGGTTTGATGACCAAATCATGAATGGCTTCATGCAGGTCAGCAACAGTCTTCACTATACAATCTGCATGCCAAGCTGTTAAGTCATCTTTGTGTTGTAAAGGTAAATAGCCATAAGCCGCAAGAATCGTGTACATCTGCGCATTACGACCTGCATCGATATCACGTGGATGATCACCGACATAGATACAGTCTTGAGCATCAAGATGGATGTGCTTGGCGGCTAAATACATCGGCTCTGGGTCTGGTTTGGTTTTACTGACATCATCTGGGCAAACCAATACCGAGCAGCGCTCAGTCAAATTCAACGCTTTGAGCAACGCTTCACTGAGTGAACGCGGCTTATTGGTGACAATACCCCACGGAATTTGATGTTGTTCTAACTCTGCGAGTAGTGGATACATGCCTTCAAACAGATCGGTATCAACTGCAATATCAGCACCATACAGATCTAGAAAGCGTTGACGATGTGCCAGAAAGATAGGATCTTCAACGTCTAACTCTGGATAGACCAGTTTGACCATGGCACGCGCGCCTTCAGATACCTGTACACGAATGTCGTCAGCACTGACCACCGCAATGCCTTTGTCACGGCACATGTCTTGAATAATACGAATAAAATCAGCCGCGGTATCAATCAGTGTACCGTCAAGATCAAAGAGTACAGCTTTCATTAGGCTTCTTTCACCGTATGAACCATGTAGTTCACATCCACATTCGGTGCGAGCCAATAGCGTTTGGTAATCGGGTTATAATGTAAACCTGTCATATCTTTGAGTTTTAACTCGGCTTGACGAATATCATGAGCTAATTCTGAAGGTTTAATAAACTTCGAATAATCATGAGTGCCTTTCGCCAACATGCGTAAAACATATTCCGCACCAATAATCGCAAACAAATAGGCTTTAGGATTACGGTTAATGGTCGAGAAGAACACATGACCACCCGGTTTTACCAGCTTTTGACAGGCTAAAATGATCGAAGCTGGATCGGGTACGTGTTCGAGCATTTCCATACAGGTGACGACGTCATATTGACCTGCTTGCTCTTCTGCCAATTGCTCTACAGGTACTTGGCGATATTCAATATTTTGTACATTTTCTTGTTCGGCATGTAAGCGTGCAACATTCAACGGCGCTTCGCCCATGTCGATACCCAATACTTGCGCACCGCGACGTGCCATGCTTTCAGCTAAAATACCGCCGCCACAGCCCACATCTAATACTTTCTTGCCAGTGATACCATTTGAATGCTCATCAATCCAGTTCAAACGCAGGGGATTAATCATGTGCAAAGGGCGGAACTCAGAATGCTGATCCCACCATATGGCTGCGAAAGCTTCAAATTTGGCAATTTCTTGTGGATCAACATTCAATTGCGACATCGGTTGCACCTCAATCAAGTCTTTATATTTTAGAAAAAAGTTTATGGGAGTTAGTGTAGCGCGTCCTGAAAAAAAAGCGATAAAAGCCTTAAAAAAGTTCACAGAATGAAAACGAAATCGACAGATTTGATTTATAGTGTTGCCATAAACTAATCATAATGATTTTGAGGACGATAAGTTCAATGAAAAAATTCCTTTTAGGCACGATTACAACAGCTATTTTGGCTTTTTCTGGCAGTGCGATGGCAGCGCAATTTGTCGCGGGGACTGATTACACAGTTATTCCAAAACCGATTAAAGTCGAACGTCCGGGTAAAATCGAAGTCCGTGAGTTCTTTTGGTATGGCTGCCCACATTGTTTTACATTAGAACCGCATATGCAAACGTGGTTAAAGCAATTGCCTAAAGATGTACGTTTTGTCCGTACACCTGCAGCAATGAATCCACTTTGGGAACAAGGCGCGCGTGCTTACTATGCATCGGAAGCACTGGGTGTTCGTCAAAAAGCACATTTACAATTGTTCCATGACATTCATGTGGGTCAGAAAAATATCTTAGAACAAGGCGCATTTGCGAAGTTCTACACCCGTTATGGTGTTCCTGAAGCGAAATTTAACAGCACATTTAAATCATTTGCTGTGTCTTCAAAAATTGCTCAAGCGAAAAACTTAGCAGCTCAATATCAATTGAGCGGCGTGCCTGCGATTACCGTCAATGGTAAATACATCGTACAAGGTGAAGATGCCCGTACCGTTGAAATCGTGAAATTCCTTGTTGATAAAGAACGTAAAGCGAAATAACAGTGTTTTGAAAAAGCCGCACTCGATGCGGCTTTTTTTATGCAGGCATATTTTGCGTTTTAGGTCGATAAATTTTGTGGATCAGCGATTTGAGCCAAAGATCGATCCCAATGCAAAATGCCACGAAATAAGAGCTGAACTTGAGTCTGAGCTTGGCGGCGAAATTGTTGTAGCGCATCCGTACGTTGTGGAAGCTCAACATGTCGATGTAAGTCAATCCACTGCATTGCCCAACTTAAGGCCAATTCAAACAAAATTTGTCCCAATACTTTGAGGTCTTGTTCGGATTGAATGTGTTGAGTCGCTTCAACTTGAGCCAGTGCATGGGCCAAATCAGTACTGAGAAAATTAAATTCACGTGTAATGGCTTGTCTTAAGGAAGCTGAACCACCCCAACGCTCTGCAATGAGAAACATCCATGCCTCAGGAAATTGCTCAACGGCATGAAATAAATAATCCAGACTCTGTCGTGTACGTGCATCGGGTGCTTGAAAGCATTGCTGACTCAGTTGATTGAGTACATTGCGAAGGTGCAGGGCCATTTGGTCGACTAGTTCCAAACCGAGCTCATCCATGTCCTGAAAATGGCGATAAAACGCAGCAGGAACCAAGCCGACATGACGGGAAATTTCGCGTAAGCTCAGACTGCTAAAAGAACGGCCTGTGGTACTCAATGCAAGCGCTGCATCAAGGATAGCTTTACGACTTTGTTGCTTACGTTCTTCCCGTATCGACATGCAATTCGTCCTGAATTTTGCGTGGCTTCAGTCTAACAAATTTCCTGATGTCGTACGATGGGCCTATCAAAACTTGGATGAATGGATTTTGTAAATGCACACGAATGCGTCCCGAATCTGGCTGTACCTTCTGTTATAATGTGCCGCAATCAATTTTGTCAGATTAAGGACTCATTATGCGTATCGACCAACGAGCATTAGATCAATTACGTGAAGTAAAAATTACCCGTAACTACACACGTTATGCGGAAGGTTCTGTATTGGTTGAATTTGGTCATACAAAAGTTCTTTGTACTGCAAGTGTCGACAACTCAGTGCCGCGTTTCCTTAAAGGAAAAGGTCAGGGTTGGGTGACTGCTGAATATGGCATGTTACCTCGTTCAACACATACACGTACTGACCGTGAAGCGGCACGTGGTAAACAAAGCGGTCGTACTCAAGAAATTCAACGTCTGATTGGTCGTAGCTTACGTGCGATGGTCGATTTGAAAAAATTGGGTGAAAATACCATCAGCATCGACTGTGATGTGATTCAGGCAGATGGCGGTACACGTACAGCATCAATCACAGGTGCAGCAGTTGCCTTGGTCGATGCAATGAATGTCTTGCTTGAAAATAAAAAAATTAAACAAGATCCATTAAAAGGTTTAGTTGCTGCGATTTCTGTAGGGATGTATCAAGACGAAGCATTACTTGATCTTTGCTATGAAGAAGATTCAAGCTGCCAAACAGACATGAACGTAGTGATGACACAAGCTGGTGAGTTCATTGAACTTCAAGGTACAGCAGAAGACAAACCATTTACACGTACACAGTGTAATGAAATGCTTGAACTGGCTGAAAAAGGCATTCAAGAATTGATCAAAAAACAACAAGAAGCTTTAGGCTGGTAAGTTGTTTGATTCAGTTTAAACTGAATAAAGAACGCATCTTCGGATGCGTTTTTTTATGCGCTGAATATAGAAAATCCAACAAGAATCACCTATTAAGCAGCGTGTCTTTGACTCAAATTAATAGAATCAGGATGCTTTGAAGGACTAAAAATGAAAAATTGGATGATGCATTTTTCTTTATTCAGCGTATTTTTGATCAGTGGTTGTGATTTTTGGGAAATCAGGTTCAAGAGCGTGAAGGTGGTCGTTTTTCTGAACAAAGTGAAAACTCAAAAGATCATGACGATGATCAAGATGAGCGCGAGCAGCATGAAGACGATGCGGAGCATGAAAAGGATTCTGAACATGAAACTGAACGAGCTAAACAACAGCAAGATGATGATTAAGTCATGCTAGAGGTTAAGCATCAAAAAGGGTGCAATAGCACCCTTTATTTATGTTTAGAGCAAGTCTAGAGCGTTAGGCATTAAAGCGCATAGATAAATCAATCGCTGTGACATCTTTGGTGAGCACACCCATCGAAATATAATCGACCCCTGTCGTTGCCACTTCACGTAAGTTTGCAATAGTGATATTGCCTGAGGCTTCAAGTTTGCAGCGACCATTCACATGTTTAACGGCATCAATCATTTGTTGCTGACTAAAGTTATCCAACATCACAATATCCGCACCTGCTTCTAACGCTTGGTTGAGTTCATCCCAAGTTTCGACTTCAACTTCCACAGGTTTGCCCGGTGCAATCTGGTGTGCTTTGGCAATCGCTTGTTGGATGCCACCTGCTGCCATGATGTGATTTTCTTTAATTAAAAACGCATCAAATAAACCTAAGCGATGGTTTTGACCACCTCCGACAGCAACCGCATATTTTTGTGCAATACGTAGGCCTGGCAAGGTTTTACGGGTATCGAGTAGACGAGTATGCAAACCTTCAAGCTGCTGGACATAGGCAGCGGTTTTGGTCGCTACTGCAGATAAGGTTTGTACAAAATTTAAGGCTGGACGCTCAACCGTCAGTAAGCTACGCGCAGAACCTGCGAGTTTTAAAAAGGCTTCGCCTGCGGCCACACGGTCACCGTCATTTTTCAACCAAGTGACTTGGACAGCGGCATCATAAGCCTGAATGAGTGCATTGACCCAAGGCTGACCCGCCAAGATCATCTCTTCACGGCTGATAATCGTTGCAGTTGCTTGTTCATCTTCTGGAGTTAACAGGGCTGTAATATCGCCTTCGCCAATATCTTCTTGTAGTGCGTGTTGAATATTGATTTGGATTGATTGTTCAAGCAAAGATTGCGATATGCTCATAAGAAGTTCCGTATCTTTTTTAACCCAGGAAAATGTGCGCGTTATATTAGCATTGTTCCTGAAAAATGAGCGATTTTTAACAGCAATCACAAACATGAATTGAGAAATATCAGTGAAAGTTTTAGCATGAATGCCTTTAGGCTCTGATCTAAAATTCACGAGCAATTCAGACTCAGGATCACTTTATGTCACAGGTAACTACATTTCGGGTTCAGGATGGGCAACTTATCGGTGCACGGCAAGTTCCATCACCGAACTTTAATCAGCGTCCCGCAGATACCGAAATTCAGCTTGTCGTCATTCATAATATTAGTTTGCCACCTTCTCAGTTTGGAGGTGGTTATATCGAACAATTTTTCCAAAATCAGTTGGATTGGTCGAAACATCCTTATTTTCAAACCATTGAAGGGATGCAAGTATCGACACATTTATTGATCCTGCGTACAGGCGAAGTCCTACAGTTCGTCAATTTTAATGATCGAGCTTGGCATGCAGGTCGTTCAACCTATTTAGCACAAAAAGAATGTAATGATTATTCGATAGGCATTGAACTCGAAGGAAGTGATGATTTACCTTTTGAAGCTGCACAATATGCCGTGCTGACCGAGGTCGTGGCGTGTTTACAACAGGCTTATCCTAAAATTCAACAACATATTGCAGGGCATTCAGATATTGCACCGGGACGTAAAACTGATCCGGGTCCATTTTTTGAGTGGAACGCTTTTCGTCAACAGCTACATCATTTTAAAAACAAATAAACAATACATACTGCGTTTAATAAACCAATGAAATTCCTTGACGAGTTTCATTACAATAGGCGCACTTTCAAAAGTGAGAAATACCGATGGCGCTTTGGCGTTCGACAGTCATTGTCAGTGCAATGACTATGTTGTCCCGTGTATTGGGACTGGTACGGGATATTGTCCTGTTAAATGTATTTGGTGCAGGTAAAGACTTCGATACCTTCGTGGTTGCCTTTCGTATTCCTAACTTTTTTAGGCGCTTATTCGCAGAAGGGGCATTTTCACAAGCCTTTATTCCTGTATTGACTGAATATAAAACCAGTCGAACCCATGCCGAAGTCCAGATTCTGATTAGCCGTGTTTTTGGCTGTTTAGGTCTGGTGATGACTAGTTTGACGTTCATCGCGATGGTGGCGGCACCCGCGATTATTTATATCTATGCACCGGGTTTCCATGGTGATGCAGACAAGTTTGCGTTAGCTACCGATATGTTCCGCCTAACGATTCCTTACTTACTGTTTATGTCCCTAACGGCATTTGCCAGCAGTATTTTGAATAGTTATGGCTCATTCAGTACACCTGCGTTCGCTCCAGTGTTACTCAATGTCGCGATGATTGCCGGTGCGCTGTGGTTAACCCCTTATATGGCTGAGCCAATTATGGCTTTGGGTTGGTCTGTTGTCGCGGCAGGATTCTTGCAATTGGCGATTCAGATTCCAGAGCTGTGGCGTAAAAAATTACTGATTCCACCGAAAGTTGACTTCAAACACGAAGGTGTTGATCGCATCATGAAGTTGATGCTGCCAGCACTGTTTGGTGTCTCAGTGACGCAGATCAACCTACTGTTGAACACCATTTGGGCGTCTTTCATGCAAGATGGTTCAGTATCATGGCTGTATAGTGCTGAACGTATGACCGAGCTGCCTTTAGGTTTGATTGGGGTGGCCATTGGTACCGTGATTTTACCGTCATTGTCTGCACGCCATGCTGAACAAGATCAGGACAAATTCCGCCGTATGATTGATTGGGCAGCTAAGGTCATTATCTTGGTGGGTGTGCCTGCCAGTATTGCGCTTTTCATGCTCTCTACACCTATTATTCAGGCCTTATTTGAACGTGGTCAATTTAGCTTTGAAGATACACAGATGACCGCATTGGCATTGCAATGTATGAGTGCCGGTGTGATTTCATTCATGCTCATTAAAGTGTTTGCACCAGGGTTTTATGCGCAGCAAGATACCAAAACTCCAGTACGTGTAGGTTTAATGGCGGTCGCAGCCAATGCTATTCTGAACGTGGTGTTTATTGGGTTCTTTAAACTGATTGATTGGCATGCTGAGCATATGGCTTTGGCATTGGCATCATCGGGTTCCGCTTTAGTAAATGCAGGGATGCTGTATTTTTATTTACATAAGCGCAATATTTTCCGTTTTGGTGCGCATTGGAAAAAATTGGTGATTCAGTTTGCGATTGCCAATGCTGTGATGATTGCTGCACTGTGGTATGGCTTAACATGGTACAACGGTGATGTATCTGCGTGGATGCGTGTCGCGGAAGTGATCATCTTATGTGTGATTGGCATTGCTGCTTATGGGATTGCTTTAATTGCAACCGGCTTTAGACCTCGTCACTTAAAACCTTAAAGCTAAAACCTACAGCGTAATGCGTTTGACGTTGATGTAAAAAATAAGAGCCCATAGGCTCTTATTTTTTTGATTGAGACTCAAGATGATAAAAACATAGGTTTCTGATTCATGAGTCTGAGGGGAGTAATTTGTAGTTTAAAACGACATTGAATCAGTCACTCAGTCGCCTAAACTTTTCCTCGAGAGAGGAAACCAACAATTGCGAGAATGACTGCAATAACCAAAAGAATAACAGCAAAGTCTTTGGATAAGCCTGCAACACCACCAAAACCTAGCAGACTCGCAATCAATGCAATTACAGCGAAAATAATAGCCCAGCGGAACATAGTTTTATCTCCATGTGATTTTTTATTCTGTCTCATCAGTATAGGAGTCACAGAAAGCATGCTATGTATTCTTTTGTTTATTTAATGTTCAATATTCGGTAACTTAAACAAGGAATTTATGTGCGGGTTCAGTTAATATGCCTGCCACCTTCGTTGCGAGCGAGAAGATGACCGATACTCTACGCCCACATTTTTGGAAAAAGCATGCTTTGACTGAACTCACCCATTTGGAGTGGGAGTCCCTCTGTGACGGTTGCGGGCTGTGTTGTTTAATCAAGCTTGAAGATGAAGATACGCAAGAGGTGGCTTACACCAAAGTGGCATGCAAACTTTTAAATTGTGAAACCGCCAGTTGTTCCGATTATCCAAATCGCAAATCACACGTTGCAGACTGCATACAGCTGACACCAGAACAAATTCACCAATTTCATTGGCTACCGCCGAGCTGTGCTTATCGTAGAATTGCTGAAGGTAAAGATTTACCGCGTTGGCATCATCTAGTGACGGGAAGTCGTGACAGTATTTTGAAGGCACGAAAGTCTGCCGCAGGGCGTTGCATCAGTGAAGAAGACGTCAACCCTGACGATATTGAAGATTATATTGTGCGTTGGGTACGCTAAAGGACACAGATACGCTCAATTTTGGATCTAGAGTTGATCTTGTATCATAGCCAGAAAGTCTTGTTCTGACAGAACCTGAAAACCGTGCTGTTTGAGGAGTGCTGTGGTTACTCCATAGCCCTCAATTTTTGTACGCGTAAAGCTGCCGTCATAAATATAATGGCTGCCGCAAGACGGGCTGCGATCTTTCAAGACAACAACATCAACTTTGTGTAATTGGGCCAATTCTAACATTCGTTGAGCACCTGCAATAAATTCAGCACTAACGTCTGTCCCCAAAACATCTTTAACTTGAGCTGTACCATTGAGCACATCAGTGGCTTGACCATTTTGAATTTCTGCAGGAAAACGTGGACAGCTAAGGCCGCCCATCATTTCTGGGCAGGCCGTAATGACTTGGTGAGTCTGCATCAGTTGGCAAATCGCTTGTTGTGTATTCGATTTGGCATCATAACGAACGGGTTGGCCTGCCAGACAGGCACTGACTAAATACTTCAGTGTCATCGTGTCTTGCTCCACAAGTTTTAGTGACTCAAAAGTTCCATCGCATGGTCATAACTGAGCGGACGATAAAAGTAAAAACCTTGTCCAGTATGACAATTACATTCTTTTAAGGTATCGACCTGTTCCGGTTTCTCTATACCTTCGACTAATATATTCAGGGAAACACTCGCACCAATTTGTGTAATCGCTTTGACAATGGCAAGTGCTGAACAGTCGGTATGCATGCGTTCCACAAAATTACGGTCGATTTTAATACAGTCGACAGGGTAGTTACTTAGACGTGTTAATGATGAATGACCTGTACCAAAATCATCTAGAGAAATGTGTATGCCATGCTCTTTTAATAAATGGAGAGCGCGAATCACATAATTTGAGCCACGTTCTGACAGGCTTTGCTCGGTAATTTCGACCTCAATAATATCTGGTGATATACCAAACTGCTTTAAGCGATTTAGTAGTTTTTCCGCATAATCATCACGTAAAAATTCGACAGGTGCAGCATTTATTGAAATCGGTAGCGGTTGCAGTCCAAGTTCAATCCATTTTTGAATATCTTGAAAGATTTTAATTTGCATTGTTTCACTAATGCGTGAAGCCAATTCATAATCTTGAAATGCAGCAAAAATTTGAGAAGGTAATTGTAATTGTTGGTCTTTATCATACCAACGTAACAAGGCTTCAAAGCCGATAACTTGACTGTCAGAAAGACGAACTTTGGGCTGATAAAACGGAATAATTTGATTGGACTTAATCAAGCTGCGTGCAAGCGTTAATTGGCGAGTAGTATTTTCAAGGGTTTTTAACATAGTATGGTTGAACATTCGTACACCACCACGACCACTGCTTTTTAAATCATTTAGCGCAATATCAGCACATTTAAGTAAATTGGAGGTATTTTGTGCATCGCGTGGGTAGATCGCACAGCCAATACTCATACCAATATTGATACTTTGCCCATTATAGAAAATGGGCATGTCCATTTGCTGACAGGCGATGCTGGCAAAATTCTGTAATTGTTGTTGCGATTTTAAATTTGGAATAGTAATGGCAAATTCATCGCCACCTAAACGTGAAACTACAATATTTATATCAAAACATTGCTGAAAATGCTGCCCAAGGGTATGCAGTAAATGGTCTCCTGCACTATGACCTAAGGTGTCGTTAATATGCTTAAAATAATCTAGATCGATTAATAACAAACCCAGTTGTTGCTGATGTTCTCGCGCCACTTTTAATTGGCTTTTAAATACTCGACTAAACGCACGGCGGTTTAATAAACCTGTTAAATCATCTTGTTCAATGATGCGTTGAAGTTTATTTTCTGCAAGTCGCTGTATCGTAATATCACGTGATACACAGAGGATTTCTTTGACTTGGCCATATTCGTTGAATACTGGGCTGAGCATATTATCCCAATAAGCCAAGGGTTCATCTGCTACTTGGCTCATGCCGACAAAGCGAGATA
Organism: Acinetobacter sp. YH12144; assembly: GCF_013418345.1. Lineage (NCBI taxonomy): Bacteria > Pseudomonadati > Pseudomonadota > Gammaproteobacteria > Moraxellales > Moraxellaceae > Acinetobacter > Acinetobacter sp. YH12144. Next base: position 13,939 of record NZ_VPCD01000011.1, read on the forward strand.
TTTTGCCTTCTTTGGCTTCGGCAAAAGCATTCAGACACGCGTCACGGACTTCTTCAGGCAATAATTTGTGCCATGACATACCAAACTCAGTTTCAGTCGGCGACACACCGAGAGCTAAGCAACCAGCGCGGTTCATATGCAGAATATGACCGTCTAGGCTTAATAATTTAATACAGTCGACACTGGCATCTAACATTTGATTACGGCTGTCGAGTTTTTCGCGTAATTCTGCACATTGGGTATGTTGTAATTGTATATTCTTGGCTTGAGGCATTTGTTGAAATGAATATATAGATAGATCAATGCCTTGTTGAACTTGAACGATTCGCTTTTGCTTTGTTGATTGCTTCATACAATCTGTCCAATTGGGTCAGGCAAGTCTAAAATGGGATATCTTGCCGATGATACTTTAATTTGATCAATAAGGGCTAGGATGTCTTGTTACATTATAGTTAACATTCGCCTAAGCTTTTTTACATGCAAGATACTTAAATAACGACATTAAACCACCCTCCTAAATTGAATACCGAATAAAGCAAAGATTCTGCCAAGGCAGTGTTAGAATAGAAAAAACGTCCCCAATTGCCGGAAACGAAATAATAAGATGTCAGACAGCCAAATTCCTCTTCCTGAGCGCATGCGTCCTCATGATTTATCTCAAATTATTGGACAAGATCACCTTCTGGGTGAAGATGCACCGTTACGCCAGATGATTGACCAAGGGCATTTGCCATCGATTATTTTTTGGGGACCTCCGGGTGTAGGTAAAACCACAATTGCATTGTTGTTAGCGCAGGCCGTTGACCGACCATTTATTAGTTTATCTGCGCTCAATACTGGGGTGAAAGAGTTACGTGAAATCATCGCCGATGGTGGAGATTTATTGACACCTGTGGTGTTTATTGATGAAATTCATCGTTTTAATAAGTCACAACAAGATGCCTTACTGAATGCGGTTGAAAAGGGCAAAATTACTCTGATTGGTGCAACCACAGAAAACCCTTCATTTGAAGTTAATAATGCCTTATTGTCCCGTTGTCAGGTGTATACCTTAAATGCTCTGGATAATGACGCAATTCAGCGCTTACTGGATCAAGCCATTCAGCAAGATTCGTTTTTAAAAGAGCGTTATATTCAAATCGAAGAATATGAAGCTTTATTTCAATTTGCCGCAGGTGACGCTCGTAAAGCATTAAATCTTTTAGATTTAATCGCCAGTACGTTTGAGCCAGACTTAGAGAATATCATTAACAATGCGGTGGTAGTCAAAGTTGCGCAGCAAAATATTGCACGCTATGACAAATCGGGCGAACAGCATTATGATCTAGTTTCGGCTTTTATTAAGTCGATTCGAGGCAGTGATCCAGATGCCGCTTTGTATTGGATGGCTCGAATGCTCAAAGGTGGTGAAGATCCTGTTTTTATTGCCCGTCGTATGTTGATTGCGGCATCTGAAGATATTGGCAACTCAAATCCAAATGCTTTACTGTTGGCTGGAGAATGTTTCCGATCTGTGCAGGCAATTGGTATGCCTGAATGTCGAATCATTTTGGGGCAATGTGCGGTGTATTTGGCAACCAGTGCTAAAAGTAACAGTACTTATTTGGCCATCAACAAAGCCTTAGATTTGGCAGAAAAAACCTCGAATCTACCTGTGCCACTACATTTGAGAAATGCACCAACCAAATTGATGAAAGAGCAAGGCTATGGCGTGGACTATTTATATCCACATAATTATCCTGAGCATTTTGTCATGCAGGATTATATGCCGCCTGAACTGAAAGGCACTAAGCTGTATGAGTCTGCACGTAATAAACGTGAAGTTGAAGGTGAGCGTTTGCAGCAACGACGTTGGATGCAACAACAACAGCAGTAATAATTTGAATGATCATAATGGGAAGGCGCTTCGGCGCCCTTTTTTATGTCTATTTCATGCAAAAAAAAGCCCAACTCAAGGCGAGCTGGGCTGAAAAAATAGGATGTCTTTGGGGAAATATATCCTAGAGGGTAGATGGAAAATCTGGTCGGCATACACATTGGAAACTTATAGATCCTCGTGCTGCCTAGTATGTAGCTATCTTAGTGTGAACGTGGGTAAATGTGAAACAGAGGATTTTTATGGTTAACATTTGTTTTTTCGATCATGGATTAATCGAGTAATATTTAATTAAAAAAACCGAGCTAAAGAGCTCGGTTTTTTAAATCGATGAACGACTTAGATATCAGAAAGGTCGATACCTAAACGTGCAGCAACTTCTTCATACGCTTCAACTACACCGCCTAAACCTTGACGGAAACGGTCTTTGTCGAGTTTTTTCTTAGTGTCTTTGTCCCATAGACGGCAGCCGTCTGGAGAGAATTCGTCACCTAGTACGATACGGTCGTGGAACACACCAAATTCAAGTTTAAAGTCAACAAGCAGCATGTTGCCTGCATCGAATAGACCTTTAAGTACTTCGTTTACTTTATAAGTCAATTCTTTCATTTGAGCGAGTTGTTCTGCAGTCGCCCAACCTAATGCAATCGCTTGTGATTCATTCACCATTGGGTCGCCTAACGCATCGTCTTTGAAGAACAATTCGAAAGTTGGCGGAGTAAGTTCTTTACCTTCTTCAACGCCTAAACGACGGCAAAGTGAACCTGCTGCATAGTTACGAATTACGCACTCTACAGGAACCATGGTTAATTTTTTCACTAAAACTTCAGTTGGAGAAAGAAGTTTTTCGAAATGAGTTTCGATACCAGCCGCAGCCAATTTTTCCATGATAAAGGCGTTAAAACGGTTGTTCACCTTACCTTTGCGATCCAGTTGTTCAATTTTTTCACCGTTGAATGCAGAAGCATCGTCACGGAAAACTAGGATGAGGTGGTCAGAACTATCTGTTTCATAAACAGATTTCGCTTTACCAGTATAGAGCAAGGTTTGTTTTAACATGAGGGAACCTTTTTCGAGAAAAAATGCCTAGTACGACTAGGCTGGCCAATTTTGGTAAATCTGAGCTAACAGATCTGCAGCTTTTTCTTTGTCTGCAAAACTGTTATCGGCATTGAACACAGCGATGTTATTGCTTGAACCTACAGAAGAAAGTCTTAAGACATAGGTCTGCTGATCGACCTTGACGGTTACTTCGTAACGGTTTTTGCTCTGACCAACAATGGTATGGTTAAGGCTGCTGAGGGTAGCAAGTGTGTATTGCCAAATTGTAGCAGAATTTCCTTCAACTTTGATCAGTGGATTTTGATTTCCATCCACCAATAGTTGAGGGCGGCTAATATTTGTACTGTCTGTTGAGGAATCTGCGACGACATTATTTTTTTCCGCGGCTGGACGCGGAAGGGCATAGCGATTGCCACGCTTATTTTCAAGCTTTGGTGCATGCTCAATTGCTAGCGGGTCAACTGATGGAGCAGGATACAAAGGCGTTGCAGGACGAACCATTGACCCTTCAGGGTATTTCAGCGGTTCAACATCTGTGGTTTGTTTATAGTCCAGTGTGCCATTATTAAAGGCAAGTGAACTACAACCGGCTAATGTAAATACTGAAAGTGCCAGGCTAAGTCCTAAACGTAATTGCATGATGTTTGCTCTTCTTTATTTGATAACGCCCGCAGTGATGAGTGCTTCACGAAGCGGAGTACGATATTGTTCTGCAAGGGGTGTTAATGGTAAGCGAATGCCTGTTTCAATCAGGTTCATCTCATGAAGTGCCCATTTCACAGGAATTGGGTTCGATTCGCAAAATAAAATTTGATGTAAATTTGCAACAGTATTGTTTTGTTGCTCGGCTTGGACTGCGTCACCCGCCAAAGCGCTTGCACACACTTCGCTCATTTCTTTTGGCGCCACGTTCGCAGTAACCGAAATGTTGCCTTTAGCACCTAAACCCATTAACTGATAAGCCGTTGCATCATCACCTGAGTACACCACCATATCTTTGCCTTTAAGGCCTTCAATGAGTTCTTGACCACGAGGAACATCGCCAGTGGCGTCTTTAATGCCCACGATTTGTGGAATATCAGCAAGACGGATCACGGTGTCGTTGTGCATGTCTACACCGGTTCGGCCAGGTACATTGTACAAAATTTGAGGTAAATCAACAGCTTCAGCAATCGCTTTGTAGTGTTGATACAGGCCTTCTTGGGTAGGTTTGTTATAGTATGGTGTAACTAATAATGCCGCATCTGCACCTAATTCTTTGGCTTCTTTGGTGAGTTCAATTGCTTCGTGGGTTGAGTTTGCACCTGTGCCGGCAATAATTGGAATGCGTTTGTTCGCCACACGGATGATTTCTTTGATCACCTGAGTGTGTTCGGCCATGCTCAAGGTAGAAGCTTCACCTGTAGTCCCTACAGCAACAATACTATTGGTGCCTTGCTTTATATGCCACTCAACCAGCTTCTCGAGGCTCTTCCAATCTACGCTGCCATCTTCAAACATTGGGGTGACGATTGCGACAATTGAACCTTGAATGGTCTGAGCTTGCTGAGTCATTTTGAAAAGCTATCCTATTTGTCCATCCGACAAGATGAAATATTGATTTCTGGATGGTTTCGAATTTTGATTTGTAGCATGTTCATTGGGCTATACCCAAGTTGAATAATGCTTACGCAAATTATGACTGATCAAACGCATAAGAACAATATGCTTTGGTCAAAGCCATAAAATTCTTTATACAAATCAAACTTAAAACAATCAAGTGTAAAATAGCGGTTTTTTTGCAGCCTGAAAATTGTTCAGCAAGGGCTGAATCTTGAAAATGTTTTATTCAATCGAGAGGGTTGGCATGGTTGATGGGATTGATTAAATCATCAGCAAAAGGTTGATCTATGTGTATTCCGTGCTTTTTAATCAGAATTTAAGATTAAATAACAATGACTAAAGATTTAAAAACTATATCAATTCGCTCGGGTTTTATTACAAATGATTGTTAAAAACTTGGGTAATAATCTTTTTTATATCTAATAGAAATAGACATGTTTTTATGAGTGTTTAAAAAGATCGCTTGATTTGACTGTTCATTGCACGATTCATATTTTTTTATTTTAAATTTTTAATTGTTTTTACGACTTTGTGACTTAAAGCACAAAAACTATTACACCATGCACGTAATCCAATTTTGGACGAAAGGCTTCAACTTATTGGTAGTTATATCCTTTATAAGGCTCAGCGATGATGCGACTTAATTTGAACGCTGATGACAACAAGGATTCTCCAATGGAAAAGTCAGATAATAAGCATGCTATTGTCACGGTAGCAATCTGCTTCCTTATTGCCGTAATCGAAGGTCTGGATATTCAGGCTGCAGGTATTGCAGCAGCAGGGATTCGTGAATATTTCGGGCTGGATAGCTCGCAGCTAGGGGTGTTTTTTAGTGCCGGTATTTTAGGATTATTACCTGGTGCTTTGGTGGGTGGTCGGATTGCAGACCGAATGGGCCGTAAAAAAGTATTAATTTGGTCTACGGGGATGTTCGCCATCTTTACCTTATGTACGGTATGGGTAAATAGCTTCCATAGCTTACTCGCTGTACGTTTTCTTGCAGGTGCAGGTTTAGGTGCAGCAATGCCAATTTTAATTACCTTGGCATCTGAAGCGGTAACGCCACAAAATCGTGGTCGTGCAGTCGGTTTGATGTACTGTGGTATGCCTGTGGGTGCGGCAATCTTATCATTGGTCGCAATGACGGACTTCGGTGCAAACTGGAAAAATATTTTCTATTTAGGCGGTTTATTACCGATTGTTGTGATTCCATTGATGATTTGGTTCCTGCCCGAATCGCGTGAATTCTTGAAAGCCAAAGATCAAGCGGTTCAAGCGACCGCCAATGGCGAAGTGCAACAAGGTGCTTTCAAAAACCTCTTTAACACAGAAAACTGTTTACGTACTTTCTCAATTTGGGTGAGCTACTTCTTCACCTTGATGGTGGTGTACATCATGTTGAGCTGGTTACCGTCGTTGTTCACCGAACTCGGTTTCACTCGTAAAGATGGTGCAACTGCGCAGTTCTACTTCATGGTGAGTGCAACCATTGGTACGATCATTTTAGGTATGTTGACTGATCGTTGGAAGAAAGCTTATGTGATCATTTTGATGTACGGCGGTATTTTGGCAGGTCTATTTGCGCTGAATGGTGCAGGTTCATTGACTCAAATGTACATGGCGTCAGCTTTAGTCGGTGCATTCGTGATTGGTTGCCAAGGTGTATTGTATGCCTTCGGTGGTATCGTGTATCCGACACAGTTACGTGGTACGGGTGTTGGTGTAGCTTCAGCCGTTGGTCGTGTCGGTGCAATGTTAGGCCCTGCAATTGCGGGTCAGTTATTGGCAGCAGGTTTTGGTGCGGCAGGGGTGATTACCGCGGCAATTCCATGTATCGCAATCTCTGCAATATTTATGTTGTTATTGGTACGTCGTATTCCATCATAAGGAACATGCCATATCAAAAAAAGCCCGCATATTGCGGGCTTTTTTATGGCGACAATAGAAGTCGCACTAATGCTCTAAACCAATATAAATAAATGTATTTTATGTAAAAATACAGCAGAAAGAGAAAACAAAAAATCAACGTAGAGGGGCTATGTCAGCAAGAAAACTGGTCGCAATTTTTAAAGTTGATCAACGTGAATTCAGTTTGTATCTACATCAATACGAACTTATCTTGGAACTCAAACCTGTATTTCAAAGACATCGCCAACAGCCGAGACAAAATGCGTGGTTGGCCTTTGCCGATGAACCTACCCTAGAAGATGTTGCTGAAAAGATTAATGCGTTTGAGGTCATGCAGCAGACACGCAGCCATTTATTAAAATATATCTTTCAACATCAACCGCGATATTTTTATTTTCATGCTTCGACTCGGCGAAAAGCCCGTATTTACCCACGCTTTGCACAACGTTTGGTTGAGCATTTGCCCAAGTATCGGTATTGTCAGGAAGGACAGTCATTTTATTTTTATGCACAGGACTGAATACTCAGGCTTTTAAAATATGAGCGAATCAGTAGAGTCGCCGAAAATGCATGACAACGGATGGAGAGATATGCAAAAAAATACAGCGCTGATTGTGGTCGATGTACAAAATGGTTTTACCCCGGGTGGTCAGTTGGCTGTTGCCAATGCCGATCAAATTATTCCAGGGATTAATCAAGTTGGACAATACTTTGCGAATATTGTGCTGACTCAAGATTGGCATCCAGCCGACCATATTTCTTTTGCTGAAAATCATCCTGAGCATGCACCTTATGACAGCATAGAGCTGAATTATGGAACGCAAGTATTGTGGCCAACACATTGTGTACAAGGTACACAGGATGCCGAATTACATCCTGATTTAAATTTACCGACGGCGCAGCTGATTATCCGTAAAGGTTTTCATCAGCATATCGACAGCTACTCTGCTTTTATGGAAGCAGATCAGAAAACCTCAACAGGTTTGGCGGGCTATTTGCGCGAACGCGGTATTGATACAGTCTTTGTCGTTGGGATCGCCACGGATTTTTGTGTTGCATGGACGGCAATGGATGCGCGTAAGCTTGGTTTTGAAACTTTTGTGATTGCTGATTTGACCAAAGGGATCGATTTACAGGGTTCGCTTCAGCATGCATGGCAAGACATGTTGGCGAATGGGGTGAAGCGTATTTACCTGAAAGATATTGTGCAGCAGCATGCACAGGCATTATCTTTGGCATGACCCAGTGGGCTCAGTTGAGAAAAGGCACAAGGGTGTGCCTTTTTTTGTCCCTGTATTTAAATGGAAGATGCCTATGTCGGCTTTCTTAAAATTCACTCAATTTGTGCAGAAAACATTTGCGATTTGGGTGGTGCTGTTTGCAGCGCTCGCCATGTTTTTTCCCGATGTATTTATTTGGTTAAAAGCATATATCCCATGGATGCTAGGCATCATTATGTTGGGTATGGGCATGACCATGACACTGCAAGATTTTAAAAGTGTATTGCAAAGCCCTAAAGCTGTGATGATCGGGGTTTTGGCACAGTTTATTGTGATGCCGGGATTGGCTTTTTTCTTGTGTAAATTATTACAACTGCCGACAGAGATCGCGATCGGGGTCATTCTTGTCGGTTGCTGTCCGGGTGGAACGGCTTCTAATGTCATCACCTATATGGCAAAAGGCAATACCGCATTATCTGTTGCTTGTACCTCTGTTTCGACATTACTCGCACCGGTTTTAACCCCTGCGATTTTCTATTTGCTGGCAAGCCAATGGATCGAAATTAATGCGGCATCGATGTTGGTTTCAATTTTACAAGTGGTTTTATTTCCGATCATTGTGGGGTTAATGATTCGAACTGTCTTTAAGCACCGAGTGGATGCCTATATACAGGTCATGCCATTGGTTTCTGTTGTGGCAATTGTAGCGATTGTGGCAGCAATCATTGCGGGTAGTCGAACACAGATTTTGCAATCAGGTTTACTGATTCTTGGGGTAGTGGCCTTACATAATGGCTTGGGCTATCTATTGGGTTTTTGGGCCAGCCGACTGTTTAAATTGCCCTATGCAGACTGTAAAGCAGTGTCGATTGAAGTTGGGATGCAAAACTCAGGTTTGGGTGTGGCATTGGCGGCGACCCATTTTGCCGCTTCACCTCTGACCGCTGTGCCGAGTGCGATTTTTAGTTTGTGGCACAATATTTCGGGTCCCGCACTGGCAACCTATTGGGCAGCACGGACGAGTGAGCCCAAAGCATTGGAACAAGACAAGCCTGTGCAATAAACAATTCAGTAAAATAGAGGGCAATGTCCCTCTTTTTTGATGTCGAAAATAAATTTTACGATTTGATGAACAGGGCTTTAGGGAATTGCATGCTTTTTTTAATTGATTAATGCTATTTGTAACATAAGTGTCATATCCGCTGCCTAACATGCCGGCAAACACTTTAGATATAGACTGTTTCAAACAGCATTGAGAGGGTATGCCACATTTTCAGCATTCATCAGAGACCTATTATAATCGTGAATTGTCACTTTTAGATTTTAATCGGCGGGTCTTGGCTCAGGCACTCGATTCAAGTTTACCTTTACTTGAACGCTTGAATTTTCTCATCATTTTTTCACGCAATTTAGATGAATTCTTTGAAATTCGCATTGCGGGGCTAATGAAACAACGAGATTTGAATGCGATTGCACGGACGCCAGATGCCATTCCCACCGAAGTGGTCTTAGATGAACTTTCCCAAGTGATTCATGACACGGTTGCACAGCAATACCAAACCCTCAATCATGCTGTATTGCCTGCATTACAAAGTGAAGGCATTCGCTTTATTCAATTTAAAGATATTTTAGAAAAACATCGGGCGTGGATTAGCCATTATTTTAGTAAAGAAGTTCAACCTGTCTTAACGCCGATTAGCTTAGATCCATCTCATCCGTTTCCACGCTTGGTTAATAAAAGCCTCAACTTTATTGTGAGCCTAGAAGGCAAAGATGCCTTTGGTCGTGCCATTGAAATGGCGATCGTGCCTGCGCCACGTTCTTTGCCGCGTTTAATCAAAATGCCCGCTGAGGTTGAAGGCAGTTCAGAGACACAAATTTTCCTGACCGCCATTATTCAGCAACATATCAATGATTTATTTCCGGGGATGAAAGCGACAGGCTGTTATGCCTTTCGAGTGACACGCAATGCAGATTTGGTTCTGGCTGAAGATGTAGATGACTTGGCGGTGGCATTAAAAGATGAATTGTCTTCACGCCGTTTTGGTCGGGCAGTTCGCTTAGAAATTGAAGATGATTGTCCACAAAGCATTATTGATTATTTGTTAGATGAATTTGATTTGAGTGAGCAGGAGCTCTATCGCATTGAAGGCCCGATCAATTTATCACGTCTCAGTACTAGTTTTAATCGACCTGAACTGAAATATCCGGTCTATACACCGATTATTCCTAAAGTTTTTCGTAAACAAACCGCGATTTTTGATGTATTAAAAACACAAGATGTGTTGTTACATCATCCGTTTGACTCCTTTCAACCGGTCATCAACTTATTACGTGAAGCTGCAAAAGACCCTCAGGTATTAGCCATTAAGCAAACGCTCTATCGTAGTGGGCCAGATTCGGACATCGTACAAGTTTTGGCGGAGGCGGCACGCAACGGCAAGGAAGTAACCGCCGTCATCGAACTTCGGGCGCGGTTTGATGAAGAATCCAATATTACCGTGGCCAATATATTGCAAGAAGCGGGCGCTGTCGTGGTGTATGGCATTGTGGGCTATAAAACCCATGCCAAGATGATTTTGATTGTACGCCGTGAAAATAATCAGTTGTTACGCTACGCCCATTTGGGAACAGGTAATTATCACGCAGGCAATGCGCGGATGTATACCGATTATGGCCTGATGACGACGCATCCCGATATTTGCGAGGATGTGCATCGTATGTTTCAGGAACTGACCGGTATGGGCAAGATGGCGAAGCTGAAAGCTTTATTGCATGCACCATTTACCCTGCATACTGAATTATTGAAACTAATTGAACAGGAAATTGTTGCTGCACAAGCGGGAAAATACGCACGAATTATTGTGAAGGTCAATGCACTTACGGAACCGCAACTGATTGCTGCTTTGTATCGTGCATCGCAAGCAGGGGTACGTGTAGATTTAATTATCCGTTCGATTTGTTGTTTGATTCCTCAGGTCAAAGGTATGTCTGAGAATATTCATGTGAGATCTATCGTTGGGCGCTTCTTAGAGCACACTCGAGTGTATTATTTTGAGCATGCAGGCGAAAAACGATTGTACTGTGCCAGTGCCGATTGGATGGGACGTAACTTATTTTCACGGGTCGAAACCTGTTTTCCAATTTTAGAAAGCCGTTTGAAAAAACGCATTATGAAAGATGGTTTACTTAACTATTTGGACGATAATCAAAATGCATGGGAAATGCAGTCGAATGGGCAATGGGAGAAAGTCGCGGTGGAAGCAGGTGCCGAACCACATAACGCGCAAAAATATTTGATTGCACAGAAAATTTCGACTGTTTAAGACAAAAAAAATCCCGACTCAAGTCGGGATTTTTGATTGCGCTAAAACCTTTACGAGGCTTTTGACTGTTTGGATTTTAAAATTTCAGTTCTGAAGTTTTGAGCCAATTCAGCGGCATCACTGTCCATTCCATTGAGCATAAACGCATGACGCGTCAACACATTGGTCGGATTTGGCAAGCTGACCAATTGGAAATGATCTGAAATCTCTTTGAGCAAAGTTGTCGGCACATGAATGGCACTTTCTTTGGCAACCAATTGTTGGACTAAACGCTCAGCCGCTTGTACAGAAGACAATTGCATGGCTTCGACAGAGCTTGAAATCGCGCTACGGGTTTGTAAAACGAAACGTTTTTCTTCACGGTAGCGTTTATATAAAACATCTGAAAGCAATTGGAATACTGAGCTGATCATGGTGAGGCAACGCAGCGCATCTGGAGTGTCAGCGGTCATGCTGATGGTTGCACCATGTTCATCAAACTTATGTACCGTACTGATGTCAGAACTGTTCAATTTATAATGTTGAACACAGAGTTCTGTGGTTTTATTCAAGAAAATTTGGCAGAGATTAAAATACGGCACAGACACGGTTTTGTTGACGCTATCGAGAAGCTGTTTCGGATCATAAAATTGAATATTTAATGCCAAGCTGTTGCTGTCGAGAACCACTGGTTTCATGTCTTTATGCTGTTTTGCTTTGGCTTGCGCATTTTGCTGCGCTTGAGCAATCGCCACAGCGGCATTATGTTTTTCTTGTTCTAAGGCCTGCGCTAGCATTTGAATTTCATGTTTTAGACGTGATTCATTGTTGATTCGCGCTAAATATTCAGTACGACTTGGACGCGCAATAGCGCGATACGCCAACCATAACAAGCCATGTAATAATAATGAAAATAGAATCGCAGCCCATTGGGTACGTAAGATTTCACCAATACTTGGTTTAATTAAGGTGATTTCAACCGTTCCAACTTTCTTTTCGTTTTGCAGCGCATCTCGAACAAAGATTTCACCGTCACGGGTTTTGGTCAAACCGCCTGTGGCCAAAACTTGATTATTGGCATTTAAAATGCGGATGGAAGCCACGCTCGGGTTGGTTGCATAGCGGTCAGCAAGTAAGGCTAATGATACGGTATTGGCCGGCTCAAGCTCAGATAGGCTGTCTGTAACCAATTGACTGGTCATCAGTTGTCCCTGACTGGCACGGTTTTCGTTCAGTTGGTGGGTTGTTGCCAATACCAATAAAAAGGTATGCAAAGCAAAACAAACTACTAATAGGCTAGCAAATAGCCCTTGTCTAGGCGCATTCAACGTAAACTTCCAAGGCAATTCTATTCAATTTAGATTATGATTCTTACATTAGTTGTAGCTCAGACCCGAGTCAATTCATGCGAGAAATCATTCTTATATCACTTTTAGGACCTGACCAACCTAATCAATTTACACGATTAATGCAGGTTTTGTCCGCACATTCCTTACAGATTTTAGATGTCGGACAAGCAGTCATCCACAATCAGCTGACTTTAGGTATTGTTGTTTCGTCGGAAGACCAGACTGCGACAGCATTAGCCATGAAGGAGATGTTGATTTTAGCACATGATATTGGCTTAACTGTGCGCTTTAAACCAATCTCTACAACAGAATATCAACAATGGGTAAATGAGGGAGGCCGCACACGCTATATCGTTACGGCACTTGCGCCAGAATTACAGGCGTCTCATTTACAGGCAGTTACAAATATTGTGTCGAGCCAAGGCTTCAATATTGAAACTGTGACTCGTTTATCTGGCCGTCCAGAGTTAGATGGATCAAGTGAAGGTCCGCGCCGTGCCTGCGTTCAATTTGGTCTAAAAGGCCAGATGTTGGATGCCACTGCGATGCGTGCAGCATGTTTACGTCTATCTACTGAACTAGGGGTAGATGTTGCCGTTCAAGAAGACAATGCTTACCGTCGTAATCGTCGTTTGGTCTGCTTTGATATGGACTCAACGCTGATTGAGCAAGAAGTAATTGACGAATTGGCGATTGAAGCGGGTGTCGGGGCTCAAGTGGCTGAAATCACTGAACGTGCTATGCAAGGCGAGCTCGATTTCCAACAAAGTTTCCGTGCACGTGTGGCACTGCTCAAAGGTATGGATGCTTCGGTATTGCCTAAAATTGCAGAACGTCTGACTGTCACAGAAGGTGCGGAACGTCTGATTTCAACGCTTAAATCACTGGGTTATCGCACGGCTATTTTGTCAGGTGGTTTTCAGTATTTTGCCGAATATCTACAAGCAAAACTGGGTATCGATGAAGTGCATGCCAATGTACTGGACGTCCAAGATGGCGCGGTAACAGGTGAAGTGAAAGGTCATATTGTCGATGGTGCTCGCAAAGCCTTCTTGTTGACTCAAATCGCTGAAGAAATGGGGATTTCATTAGAACAAGCCATTGCTGTCGGTGATGGTGCGAATGACTTACCTATGTTGTCTTTAGCCGGCTTAGGCGTTGCTTTCCGTGCGAAACCTTTGGTTCGTCAAAATGCCAATCAAGCCATTTCAAGCGTGGGTCTAGATGGTGTTCTTTACCTGCTTGGTGTGCATGATAAAGATTTAAATCGTGCTTAAAACCATTTAAGGCACAGTCAAAAACGTAGCCAAAAGGCTGCGTTTTTTTATGCCAAGAATTCAGCTCATCCGATGAACGGTAGAAGAAAATTGTCGATAAAAACAACGATTAACAGCATTCGAAAAATTAATTTTTTTAGCCTAAAACCAGCTGTTTTTTTTGTAATGACACTCGAAACGAGATGCCATCATTGTTCTAGAATTTCTTTAAAAAGAAAAAATGTAATGACAAAATAATGTTGCGACAAGGTGTGTCGCATTAACAAAAAACGAGACTTTTTTTATGCAAAAAACTCAGCATAATGCTTGCAAGAGATTGAGATCGACCAAATCTATTTACTGAAGATACAGTAGTGAGACGGCTCAGCATCCTGTAAGACAAGAGATGTCAGCTGTCAAATGACGGAGGTTTTTATGTTAACAGCGAATTTAGCAACAATCGTTGGCCTGAGCTTGGTATCGGCGGCCGTGATTGCTGTTTTCTTCTCGCCTTATCGTCGCTGGTTAAGTTTTATGCTGGCGGGGATGCTGGTGTGGGGACTCATTGAAGTGATTCGATTTGGCACACAAACCATGTTTGAATTATCAGTGACTTATAGTTATTTAACGGCATTAATGGCCGCAATGGTGGTATTCACTTTAGTATTGTTACGTGAAGACCGCCGTGCAGAGCGTGCGATGGCAAAGCGCCAATGTATAGAGCACACGCCTGTATATGATGAAGAACAGCAATGTTCGAGCCGATAAGTGCCAGAACAAAATTTCAATGAAAATGCGCCTAAGGGCGCATTTTTTTATGAACGCATTAGTCCTATTTGAGATACAAAGCCTTACTTCTCAAAAGCCAAGTTATGGTAGGATGAAGCCAGTCAATTTTCCAACAATTACAATAGGCTTTAAGTCATGAAACTATCATCAATTCCTGTCGTAAAACTACCTTTAGTTGATGTCAGTACGGATCCACTTGATTTACTCGTGGCAGGTTTAGCGCTTCGTATGAAACAGCTTTCACGTACTAGCCCTAAATTCATTGAATTAGTTCATGAACGTCAATTTCGCATTCAAATCGGTACGGATTTGGGTGTTGCACGTCAAATTATTGTAAATAATGGACAGATTGATACTGTTTCAGGCGATGCTGAAAAAGCAGACTTTATTTTGCAATTTGCGGACAGTGAACAGGGCGTAAAAACCCTGATGAAAGGTGACCCAACTGCATTTATGACGGGTATGCAAAATGGCAGTATTAAAATGGAAGGTGATTTTGGGCTTTTGGTTTGGTTTAACCAAGTGGCGAAGTTAATTCCACCTAAACTTCCAAAACCGGTTAAAGAAAAAATCAAAATCGCACGTGCGTTTATTAAAGAAAAAACAGGTAAGTAAGATTTACGCCTTGTTCTCCTCCTTTAGCGGGAGGATTAAAAAAAAGCCCTCTTTTGAGGGCTTTTTTTAATGCTTCAGTTGTTATTCAACTTCTAAATTAAAGGTCACTGGACCGTCATTGACCAAATGCACTTTCATGTCGGCAGCAAAGATACCTGTTTGTACATGGTCATATTGGCGCTTGGTGTAATCGACCAGCTGTTCATACAGTGCTTTGGCATCGCTTGGCGGCATGGCAGGGCCAAAATCAGGGCGCAGGCCTTTTTGCGTTTGTGCCATCAGAGTAAATTGAGACACCAAGAGGATACCGCCGCCAGCTTGACTGACATTCCAGCCCATCTTGCCTTGTTCATCATCAAAAAAACGGTATTTCAAGATCTTATCGATCAGTTTTTTGCCCTTTTCTAAATCGTCAGCTTTACCAAGTCCTAAAAACACTAAAATACCGTGATTGATTTCACCCGTGATCTCACCATCGACCACCACTTTGGCTTCCAAAACACGTTGTAACAAGGCCCGCATAAATTCTTCCGAGTAGAAAATTGAACATAGGGCAGGGATTGTAGCAAAGACAGCATTTTTTCGAAGCGATGTTTAGAAAATTTTGGGCTCAAACATTTGAAAATGAAATGTATATTTTTTACAAATCTAATAATACGATTGAATTTATGAAAATAATCTGTTTTATCTATTTATTAAGTGTCAGTATCTTTGCGGGGCAGGAAAGGTATTTAACAGAGAGATTAAGACGATGTTTAAGCGTTCTTTATTGGTTGCGATGTTAGCAACAGCAACAGCGGCGACTCAAGCAGCGCCATTAACTAAAGACAATGGTGCACCAGTAGGCGATAACCAAAACTCGATTACTGCGGGTCCAAATGGTTCAGTTCTACTTCAAGACGTACAATTGGTTCAAAAATTACAACGTTTTGGTCGTGAGCGTATTCCTGAGCGTGTGGTACATGCCCGTGGTACAGGTGCGTATGGTGAATTCGTTGCAACTAAAGATTTATCTGATCTCACCATTGCTTCATTGTTCAAAGCAGGTACTAAGACTCCAGTTTTCTTACGTTTCTCGACTGTAATTCACGGTAAACATTCTCCAGAAACTCTACGTGACCCGCACGGTTTCGCGATCAAGTTCTATACGCAAGAAGGCAACTGGGATTTAGTGGGTAACCAAACTCCAGTCTTCTTCATTCGTGATGCAATTAAATTCCCTGACTTCATTCACGCAATGAAGCCAAGCCCAATCAACAACGTTCAAGACGCAAACCGCGTATTTGATTTCTTGTCTAGCCAGCCATGGGCAACCAACATGTTGACTTATGTGTATGGTAACCAAGGTGTGCCTACCAGCTACCGCGAACAAGACGGCTTTGGTGTACATGCGTACAAGCTTTATAACGACAAAGGCGAATACAAATACGTTAAATTCAACTTCCGCTCTAAACAAGGCGTGAAAGGTCTGAACGTTAAAGAAGCGATGGAGCTGCAAGGTAAAGACTTCAACCACTTGACTAACGATCTTTATAACAACATCAACGCGGGCAACTTCCCGAAATGGGATCTTTACATCCAAGTGTTAGATCCTAAAGATTTAAACAGCTTTGATTTTGACCCGCTTGACCCAACAAAAATCTGGCCTACAGATCTAGTGAAAGAAACCAAAGTGGGGACTTTAACGCTGAACCGTATGCCTAAAAACTTCTTCAATGAAACTGAACAAGTGGCATTGGCTCCAGGTAACTTAGTCCCAGGTATCGAGCCATCAGAAGACCGTCTGCTACAAGGCCGTATCTTTTCTTACTCAGATACACAAATGTACCGTTTAGGTGCGAACCACCAACAAATTCCAGTCAACCGTCCATTAGTTGCTGTAAACAAAAACAATCAAGATGGTTACATGAATGTTGGCGGTACTTCATCAAATGTGAACTACGAGCCAAGCCGTATTGAGCCAAAACCAGCGACTGCGAAAGCGCGTGCGGTTGAAACACCGCTTTCTGGCACAGTTCAGCAAAAAGGCGTGAAAGAGCAAAACTTCAAGCAGGCGGGTGAGCTTTATCGTTCATACTCTGCGAAAGAGAAAGAAAACTTAATCATGAACTTGGCTGCTGACCTTGGCAACGTGAAAGATTCAGAAACGAAACACATTATGTTGTCTTACTTCTATAAAGCAGATGCAGACTACGGTACACGTATGACTAAAGCAGTAAACGGTAATCTTGCAACTGTAAAAGCTAAAGCAGCACAACTGAAAGACTAATTTCGATCAGTCTGAAGGATTGGTAACTAGGGTCTAGAACGTTACCTCAAAAAAGTCCTATGAAGCTCCATACCTTTCCTGCACCCTAGGGGGAGTTTCATAGGCACTCCTTAAATATTCATTTTTATGAAATGAATCATTTCTAATTCAATTCTACATTCGTTTTCTGTTGGAGTTCATCATGAAAGTTATGCAGCATTTGACTTTAGCCAGTCTTCTTGCGTTTGGTTCCGCATTCGCAAACGTGGCTATCGCGGAAGATATCTCCCCCGCTAAAGCGACTGCAAGCGATCAGATGACCTCACAACAGGAATTGATTGCAATCTTTTTTGCCGCAGCCAAAACCGGCAATGAAGAAGTCATCAATGAGTTTCTCAAGCATGGTTTTCCTGTTGATGTGCGCAATGCCTCGGGTTTTACACCGCTGATGATGGCGACCTATTATGGTCATCAAAATATTGTGACTCGCTTGTTGGAACATGGTGCAGACCGCTGCGCACGTGACAATAAAGGTAACACCGCTTTGATGGGTGCCATGTTTAAATTGGAATGGGCGATTGCAAAGCAATTACGCCAAGTGGATTGCGATGCAAATGCCAAAAAAACGGGGCAAAAGACCGCAGAGCAGTTTGCACGTGAATTTGGTCAAGAAGAAAAATATCGACAGTTGCTCAAAAAATAGTGAGCTAGATCGCGCTCAGCTTTAGCAAAAAAATTGAAAAAAGTCGATGAATCGTGGTGATTTATAAGTTATTCCACTAAATCAATCGGCTTTTTATCAATAAAGTATGCTTTAATGCAAAGAGTTGATAAAAACTGAAAGTCTTTATGTCTCCAATCATCCAATCCTTATTAGACACAGATCTGTATAAATTCACCATGCTTCAAGTGGTGTTACACAAATTTCCGCAAACCCATAGTGTGTATCACTTTCGCTGCCGTAACTTGGATGATACAGCCTATCCACTGGTCGAAATTTTGGATGATTTAAACATGCAGCTCGACATGCTATGTCAGTTGAAGTTTAAAGAAGATGAATTGCAGTATTTACGCAGTTTACGTTTTATTAAAAGCGATTTTGTTGATTATCTTGAATTATTCCAGCTTAAACGCCGTTTTATTAAAGCCGGCATTGATGAAGAAGGTCGTTTAGATATTTGGGTAGAAGGCCCAATGGTTCAAGCGATGATGTTTGAAATCTTTGTCTTGGCGATCGTCAATGAACTGTATTTCCAACGTATTCGTACCCCAGAAACATTGGTTGAAGGTGAACGTCGTCTTCAACATAAAATTGCGCTGTTAAAACAATACGAAGCGGCACAAAATCCAAATGATCCGCCATTCTTAGTCTCTGATTTTGGGACGCGCCGTCGTTATAGCTATGAATGGCAAAAACACGTGATTGCTGAATTTTATCAAGCCGTTCCGAATATTTTCCGTGGCACCAGTAATGTCCTGATTGCCAAAGATTTGAATATTATTCCAATCGGCACCATGGCACATGAATTCTTGCAGGCGTTCCAAGCTCTTGATGTTCGATTACGTGACTTTCAAAAAGCGGCACTAGAAACTTGGGTCCAAGAATATCGCGGTGACCTAGGGATAGCTTTGACGGACGTTGTCGGTATGGATGCGTTCTTACGTGACTTCGATTTGTACTTTGCCAAACTATTTGACGGTTTACGTCATGACAGTGGCGACCCGTATGAATGGGGCGATAAAGCCTATGCACATTACAAAAAGCTTAAAGTCGATAGCAAAAGTAAAATGTTGACCTTTAGTGATGGTCTAAATATCGAAAAAGCGTGGGATTTGCATAATTACTTCAAAGACCGTTTCCAAGTTAGCTTTGGTATTGGCACCAACTTGACCAATGATATGGGGCAAACTGCGCTGAATATCGTACTGAAATTGGTTGAATGTAATGGTCAATCCGTGGCAAAAATTTCAGATAGTCCGGGTAAAACCATGACGGATAACGATACTTTCTTGGCGTATCTGCGTCAGGTATTCGACATTCCAGAAGTTAGCGCTTAAACACAGCATTAGATAAAACTAAAAAAGCCGAATCAATGATTCGGCTTTTTTATATCTAAAATATTGCTAAAGGAATGCAAAAATTCAGAATAATAGTGAAAATGACTTATGCTAAGATCGAATTTAATCGCACAAAATACAACACGAACAACGATGACAGCATCTACACTGAATTTTGGTCTGCTGATTGAAGCGGAAGAATTGGTTCCACATCTGGGCAATGAAAAACTACGGATCGTCGATTTGAGTCGTCGTTCGGTTTATGACCAGTTACATATTCCACATGCATTGCATGTCCAGCCAAAATTGTTGGTGCGCCAAGAAGAACAAGCGATGGGGCTATTACCTGACCAAGCTGGCTTAGAACAGCTCATTCGTTATCTGAATATCAGTCCAGAACATCATGTGGTGGTGTATGACGATGAAGGTGGAGCATGGGCTGGCCGACTGATTTGGAACTTGCATTGCCTCGGTTTTGAAAATACCAGTCTACTCAATGGTGGCATCCATGCTTGGCTTGGGGCAGGCTTACCAACCTCGTCTGAAATTGAGCAATTTGAACCCGTGAGCCCATTGGTCGAAGTCAGTGCAGAGGCGCGTGCTCAGTATCAAACCAGCTATGATGAGCTATTGGCTCGTGTGCAGCAGGAGCAGATCCAAGTATGGGACTGCCGTACCGAAGATGAATATACTGGCTTACGTTTAGCAGCGCGACGCGGCGGTCACATTCCGGGAGCACGACATTTCGAATGGAGTACTGCCCTTAACCGGGAAAATCATTTAAAATTGCATCCTTTAGAACGCACACAACAACGCTTAGAACAATTGGGATTCAATTTAAACGAACCTGTGGTGGTATATTGTCAGTCCCATCATCGGTCGGGCCTAGCTTATATACTGGGACGTTTACTCGGTTGGAATATTCGAGCTTATGATGGTGCGTGGAGCGAGTGGGGCAACCGACTCGATAGTCCTGTGATCACCGGAGAGTTGCCGTCTTGAGCCTTACATCTCAGTTAAAAAAACAAATTTTTATTCAAGCTCAGCGTGTTGTTCCGCAGCACAAATTATCACGTATCGTGGGTAAATTGGCTGCGAGTGAAAACCCTGTGGTGAAAAATGCTGTGATTACCGCATTTAAAGCACAGTATGGCATCGACATGTCGATTGCTGAGCAAAGTAATGCCCTGAAATTTAAATCATTCAATGAATTTTTCACTCGTTCTTTAAAAGAAGGCGTACGTGTAGTTGATGCAAATGCCAACAGTGTTGTTTCACCCGCAGATGGTGCGATTTCACAACTGGGTAAAATTGAAAATGGTGATGTATTTCAGGCCAAAGGGCAGAAGTTCACTGTTGAAAACCTGATTGCCGATCCACAATTGGCTGAGCCGTTTAAAAATGGTCAGTTTGCTACGGTCTATTTGTCTCCAAAAGACTACCACCGTGTACATATGCCATTTGCAGGGACATTGACAGAAACTTTGTATGTACCGGGTGAATTATTCTCTGTAAACCAAACCACTGCTGAAAATATTCCGGGTTTATTCGCTCGTAATGAACGCATGGTCTGCTTATTTGATACAGAAGTTGGTCGTATGGCGGTCGTACTGGTAGGTGCAATGATCGTGGCAGGTATTGAAACCGTGGCTACAGGTAAAGTTAAACCGACAGGGCGTTTGGAACTGAATCAACACGATTTATTCTTAGAAAAAGGTGCAGAATTGGGCCGTTTCTATTTAGGTTCAACAGCGGTTGTGTTGTTTGAAGAAAACAAAATGCAATGGGATGCGACCTTTAAAGCCAACTCGACTGTGGTGATGGGCGAAGCTTTAGGGCATACCATTTAATGAATTCCCTGTCCCTTTAGGAGAGGGTTAGGGAGAGGTTTTTGAGCTAAGCTGATGTATTCAAAAAAGAATCCCTTCTAACCTCCCTTTATTAAAGGAATGAATAAAAAAAAGCGCCATCAGGCGCTTTTTTTTAATTTCAAAATTTAGCGTTTTACGACAATCGAGTCGATACTGCTATGACGTAAAGTTTGCTGTGCAATCACAGCAGCTTCTTGTGAATCATAGGGGCCAGACACAACGCGATACCAAACTTTGCCGTTTTCATTACTTTGAATCACATCGGCAGATAAACCGTTCAAAATAATTTCAGCACGTCGTGCATCGGCTTGATCAGGATCATCATAACTGCGCACTTGCAGAATATAACTTGCAGCAACAGGCGCAGTTTCTGTGGTTTCTAGTCCAAGCTCTGTGGTTTCAACTGGCTTTTGTTCTGGTGCATCAACAATCACCACCGTTTCTTTATTTTCGGTTTCTGGAACAGCTTGTTCAGGAATTGGCGTCACTTGTTGCTGAGGCAATAGGTCGTAGAAACGATAGTCTTTATTGGTTTCTTCTTGGTAGTGTTCAGAGGTAATTTGACCTTTTGGCTTCACAGGCTCCCAAGGTTTCCAAAGCATGAGCGCAACTAAGAAACTCAACACGATTAAAATGATGACAAGTGTACCTAGCCATGCTGGAATCAATGGTTTTTTAGGCTTATTTGGCCGATCAGATACACCGCGCTGCGTTTTTCCAAACACGTGGAAACCTCATTTAATTTTAATTGTCACGAACCACTTTGGGGCAGCCCAAAGTAGCAAGTCTTGATTGTTATATATTACATGAGTGTCATCAGGAATTTGTTTAATTTTCACAATTTCAGCACAGCCAAGATGACACGGACATATTGCTGAATATAAACGAAATACAGGCTCATTTCGAGCCTGTATTGAAAAGGATTCTTTTTAGCACAATGCAATTGATGACGCTTAAACCCATGCGCTGTGTTTGTGCATGGGCGATGCCGATGAATTTCTATTGTGCTCGCAACATAAAGGGTTGCTTACATGCTTTCAGGCGCACTCACACCCAATAATTCAAGACCATTGCGTAAAACTTGCTGTACGTTTACAGACAGTAATAAGCGAGCTTGAGTCAGTTCTGCATCATCACCCAAGACTTTATTTTCGTTGTACCAACCATGGAACAACGCCGCCAACTCTTTCAAGTAGTTACCCACTTGGTGTGGTTCATAGCTGTTTGCTGCACGAACCACAATTTCAGGGTAAGCCGCAAGTTTAGCAAGAACTTCAGTTTCAGCTTCTAACTCAAGTTTAGCTGCAAATTGACGTGCAGCTTCAGCAGAGAATTGAACGTCTGTCGCAGCAGCTTTTTCGAGCATACGGCAGATACGTGCGTGTGCGTATTGGATGTAGTACACCGCATTGTCTTTACTTTGAGACACAGCAAGGTCTAAGTCGAAGTCAATGTGTTGTTCTGATTTACGCATGACGTAGTAGAAACGAGCAGCATCGTTGCCCACTTCTTTACGTAAGTCACGTAAAGTCACGAATTGACCTGAACGAGATGACATTTGAACCATCTCGCCGCCACGCCATAGGCTCACAAATTGAACCAAAAGCACCGTCAATTTTTTAGAATCATAGCCAAGCGCATCAATCGCTGCTTTCACACGTGCGATATAACCGTGGTGGTCTGAACCCCAGATATCCACGATATCGGTATAGCCGCGTTGCAGTTTATTTAAGTGATAAGCAATGTCAGATGCGAAGTATGTAGTTTGACCATTACGACGTTTCACAACACGGTCTTTTTCATCACCAAATTCAGTTGATTTGAACCAGATGTTGCCATCTTTTTCGTATAAGAAACCACGTTGATCGAGCATTTGTAATGCTTCATCAATTTTTTCAGTCAAGGTTGCTTCGCTGAACCATTGATTGAAAGTCACGCCAAATTCACCGAGGTCATCTTTAATGTCATCAAGAATGGCTTTCAGCGCGGCTTGATGGAACACACGGTAACCCGCAGCCAAATGGTTTTGTGAATTATGAATTAGGCCATCAATGTGTTTTTCTTTATCGCCTGAAACAACGACTTTATTGCCTTCGCTATCAAGTTCAGCAGCATATTGCACATCTTCAGGAACATCTTTGTAGATGTCGGCAACAGGGCGTACATAAGCATCGCCATCTTTGTCGATAATGCTTTGTGCGATTTCTTTAACGTAGTCGCCTTGATATGCATTTTTAGGGAAGACCAGTTGTTGACCGGTCAATTCTAAATAACGCAAGTAAGTCGATGTCGCCAAGATATCCATTTGACGACCAGCATCGTTGACATAGTATTCACGGTCAACTTTGGCACCTGTTGCTTCAAGAAGATTGGCAACGGTCATACCGTAAGCTGCGCCACGACCATGACCAACATGTAGGCTAGACGTTGGGTTGGCTGAAACGAATTCCACTTGAACACGTTTTTCAGCATTGGCCTGTGTGCGACCGAACTGATCTTTCTGAGCTTGAATTTGGTCTAAGACAGCAAAACGTTGGTCAGCATTTAAAAAGAAGTTAATAAAGCCAGGACCTGCAATTTCTGCTTTGCTGATATCTGCGACTTCTGGAAGATTTGCCAGAATTTTTTCGGCTAAATCACGCGGCTTCATACCTGCAGCTTTAGAGGCAATCATGGCAATGTTTGACGCAAAGTCACCGTGGCTTCGGTCTTTGGTTCGGGTCAAATTGCTAGTATTGTTCCAGTCAGTTGGGAGTACACCTTCAGCTTGAAGGGATTGCACTGCATGATCGAGCGCTGCTTGTATTGCCGTATTCATAATCAGTCGAAAAATAAATGTCGCAGAAAAACGGTAAATATAGCAAATTTCAGGCTCTTTAGGTGAACCCATTTGTTGCGAATAAAAAATATTCGATAAAAGTGAAGCATTGCTTATATCGAAGTAAAACGATATAAGTGGTTTAGCGATTCAGGATCACTGCTCGAGTATATGGACATGTCACAACCCACCCCTAAAATTTTTGGCAATGTGCCGAAGTTAGCTGCACGCTGGGCGCTGATTATCGTGCCGTTTATTTTGTCCTGTCTCATGAGCGGCATTATTTCGTTTATTAATATGCTCAGAAATTTAGGTTGGTTTGAGGGTTTTCTTACCCTATGGCTGCATAATTGGATGATTTCTTGGGCAATTGCTTTTCCCATTGTGCTGATTTTATTGCCGTTTGTTCGAAAATTTACAGGCCTGTTGGTCGATATGTCTGGGCCGCAGCCACCTGCAAAATAAGCCTGCATGTAAGTCACAGCTGAGTCAAAAGGTGACTTACTGCATTTTGCCTTGAATATTTATAAGCTATCGCGACAACTTACGGCTTTAGAGAGTAACTCGGCTTTGTTGTTTTGGAAGGTATAGAGTTTTGAGGCATTAAACACTTTGATGACTTTAGCTTGAGCGATAGCGGTTTTAAAGTTTTGGAACTTTTGCTGATGGGCTGTCTCAAACGGATTTCCAAAGTTTTTATTGTCGAGCAAAATTTGAATTTGCCCCACATTCGTGTCATGTGCTTTTAGGATGTCTTGGCCATCTGCATTGCTTAAACTGAAAGTAGGGCGCTGAGTGCTGATTTTGCAATTCAATTTGAGGCTCAAGGTGAAATTGTCTGCCGATTTATTTTTGAGGGTAGACGTACCTTGTTGATCATTTTCAATATAGACCCACTGATTTTTCGGCATATTGGTCAGTAGGGTTTCTAACTGTTGTTGGGTACTTTTGCTGATATCGACTGTGCCTTTTTTATCGATTTCAGGGGCTTTTTCTTTACCGAGCATGCCCATCACTTTGTCGCTGACTGTGCTACTGGTTTTGGAAATGGTCTGGCAAGCGCTTAAGCTACTGATGATTAGAATGAATGGTAGTGTATAGATGGCAGGTAAGTGCATAGATTTTATTGTTCTATTAAATTTTCGGATCGGCAAAGTTTAACGGTTCTACGCATAAAGCTCAAACCTGCGGCCAATCTCCTTTGAGGAGGACTGCTGCAGGCGGCTAAAGCAGCCATTCTACACAGGCACGAATAATCCCCAGTGCAAGGCCAATAAAACCGCCGACCACGACACCATTGACTCGGATCATATGCAGGTCGCCACCGACTTCGTTTTCGATCTTATCGATCATTTCACGTGAGTCCCATTCATGTATACGTTCACTGATAAACCGAATGACTTTTTCACTATATTGGTCGGAGAGATTGATGGCAATATCACTCATTTTTTCATTCAGCAATTGGCGTACAGCGACATTAGAGACAATATTTTCGCCCACTTGTTGAATGGCGACACGTAGGTTTTGTGCAATCCCAGAGTCGGGTTTTTCTAAATCAGAACGAATCGCGTCGCATAAAATCACCACTGCGCCACTGATAAAATTCAACATTTGTGGACTATCGAGCATGGCATCTTTGGTACTGTTCAGGCGTTGGCTGGCTACACTTTGATTGTCTGCCAACTCATGCATGAGTTGCTGTGCCATTTCTTCAATTTTTCGACGCCACGGATGTTCATGGTCGGCAAGCATCGACTCGACACGACTGACCAGTGAATCAATGGTGCGCTGTTGTACATCAATACCAATCCAACTCGCACCTTTGGCGAGCTTCCATACCCCAAGTTCTTTAAACAATTGACGTGATAAATCACGGGTTTGTTCTGGATGCTGTGTGACCCAATCATGGGCTAAATCCAGTCCACGTTGCAGGACATCTTGATGGAAGTCATTTTCTAAAACTGCCCGTAGCATTTCACTGGCAAGATGGTTGACTTGCGTATTGCGTACCCATTGCACGCTGTTATTTTGGATAAATTGTCCAATTTGTTCCTGACCGACAAATTCGAAAATTTTCGGTACCGTTTGCTGAATGACTTGGGTCACTTGCGCATTATTGTGCGGATTGGCCAACCATTTCCCGACGGCAAGAGAGAGATCCGTCTCCGCTAAGCTTTTTTCAACCACTTGTGGTGAAAGAAAATTCTCCTGAACAAAGCGGCCCATTGACTCGGCAATGCGTGCTTTATTACGAGGAATAATTTCTGTGTGGTCACGTAAAAATTTAGGAATCGGAATCCGACCAAAGGGATTGCGAAATAAAACGGTTATCGCATACCAGTCTGCCAAACCACCAACCACTCCAGCTTCTGCTGAAAGCATCAAAATATGAATGAGCCAGACGTATTCGGGCAGCAATTTAGCTGCAATCATCAATGCAATCCACGCCAGCACCGCCACCACCAAAGCAATGGTGGCGAAGCGTTTACTGCGTTGCAGACTAGGTGAAACAGCAGGCTGTTCAGTTGGGTTCATCAATGATCGGGTCTCTATAGATTGACTTATTTGGTGGTAGGCTCAGCGGCTACAGGCAAAGGATTTCCTTGGCTGTTTAAACCATATTTAGCTCCGAGTGACTGCAAAATTAAGCGAGCATCAAAGGCATCCTGAGGGGCTTTGGCACGATCTTTATAGCAAGTAATACTGTAGGAAACTTGAGTTGGATCGAGTGTGACCACCTGTGGAACGTCATAAAACGGGCTTGGCCAAAAGCCGGGATGGCGACGGTAATAGCCATATGGATAAGGCATAGGGTCTGGGTAAATCACTGCTTGGCGCGGCGGTTTTTGACTCCGATTACTTGGGTCATCCATGACTTTAAAATATTGAAAGCCATTGTGTAGGGTGGTTTGAGCGGCTTTAACCAAGGTGATTTCTTCGGCAGTGCCATAGCTCATATTGGGTCTAGCTTGGAAGCTAATCCGATAGCTTTGAGCATTTAATGGCGTTGCAGTATAACGACCCAATTGTTCGAAGGTTAAAGGCTTCGATGGGGTGCTTGCACAGCCGGTGAAGCCCAGTGCTGCGGTCATGGCTGCTGCAATAATGAGTTTGTTCATGCGCATACTCCTGTTCAGTCGGTTCATGGCAAGGGGAGATACTGGCCAAAAGCCGTCAATTAAAAGCTAGAATTGGGCTGGGTTAAAAATTCCAATTCCTCTGCTGTAGATGTTCTGCCCAATACCGCATTGCGATGCGGGTAACGTCCAAATCGATCGATAATCACTTTATGCTTTTTTTCAAATTCTAAGTTGATCGGATTGCCCAGTTGCTCAAATAATTTTAACGCGCTTTGATGGATTTTTGTCGATTCGCTATGCATAAAGGGCATATATAAAAATGAGCGCTGTTCAGGGCTTAATTGTAGATCTAAACCCTGCGCGATAGCTTCTTGTGCAAGCGCCAAAGCCAGTGCATCTTGGGCAAAAGCCAAGCCAGAGTCACGGAATAAATTTCGAGAAAATTGATCTAAAACAATAATTTCAGCCAAGCGACCTTCGGCAGTAGTACGCCATTGCCATAGTTCTGCTTGACTGGCCGCTTGATGGATGTCTTTAAACTTTTTTTCGATTAAAACATCAAAATTATTGCTTTTAGCGAACCAATTGGGCTGATTTTCTGGGTTAAACCAAAATTCGAGAATATCTTGATAATTCATAAGTTTTAAGCATTATTAGCATATATTTGTTTATAAAATCACAAATTTCAAATGTCATATAGAGTAAGTTTGTGATAAAAAATTGCCAAAATAAAATCACGGTTTGTCTCAAAACTATACAGTGGGTCATATGCCCACTTCAAATCGCGTTATACTGATATAAACTGATGATTTTATTTTAGTAGTTTCTTCCATTTAAGCGAGATAGCAATGAGTCAACCCGAATCGACCTCTCAAGACATTTTACCGACTTGGGTAGATTCTTCGCTGATTAAAGGAATGTTGCGCGGTATTGAGCGTGAAAGCTTACGTATGCAAAGCAACGGTTTCTTGTCTCAGGCCGACCACCCCCAAGCCTTGGGTGCGGCTTTGACTCATCCGCATATTACGACAGACTATTCTGAAGCTTTAATGGAATTTATCACGCCGCCAAAAGAAACCATTACCGAGGCTTTGAACTATCTGCAAGATATTCACGCTGTTGCACATACGCATTTAGAACATGGTGAAAAACTTTGGCCGTTGTCGATGCCATGCATGTTGGATAAAGACGAAGACAGTATTCGTTTAGCGCAATATGGCAGCTCGAATATAGGACGTTTTAAAACCTTGTACCGTCGTGGTTTAGGGGTGCGCTATGGTCGCCGTATGCAGACCATTTCAGGGGTGCATTATAATTTATCCTTCCCAGATCATTTCTTTGAAGCACTACAACAGCACGAAACTGACGATGCCCTCAAAGCATTGAGCTTACAGGATTATCGCAGTCACCGTTATTTTGGCCTGATCCGTAATTTTATTCGTTTAACGCCATTGGTGATGTTTTTGGTTGGGGCGAGCCCGTCGGTGTGTAAATGTTTTATGACTGGACGTGAACATCAGCTGTTACCGCTCTTAAAAGGCACGTTATTTTTACCTTATGCAACGGCACTGCGTATGGGAAATTTTGGCTATCAAAATTCAGCACAAAAACAGTTAGGGATTCACTACAACGACATTCAGGCGTATTTGGAAGGTTTGCAAAAAGCGGTGCATACCCCATATGCCGCATTTAGTCATTTAGGTTTAAATGATGAACAGGGTGAACCGATTCAAATTAATGACCATGTGTTGCAAATTGAAAATGAATACTACAGTTTGGTTCGTCCGAAACAAGTGCCACAGGATGGTGAAACACCGTCTGAAGCCCTGCAAAATCGTGGCGTAGGTTATGTTGAATTACGCGCGGTGGACGTCAATCCTTATAGCCCGATTGGGATCAATGAAGACACGGCAGGCTTGCTCGAAGTGGTGGCTTTATACTGTTTATTGCAAGACAGCCCAGCATTGTTAGATGCCGAACAAAATGAAATTGAGAAAAATCAGGCTGAAGTAGTAAACCGTGGCCGTGCGCCAAACGCAGTGATTTTACAGCAAGGCCAAGCGATTCCAATTGAAACATGGTGTCGTACACATGTTGCAGCGATGCAACCGTTGGCTGAATTGCTGGATGATTCTTACAATACAGATATTTACACTCAGGCAATGGCTGTGATGCAATCACGCATCGATGAAGTCGATGAAACATTGTCGGCACGTATGATTAGCGATACTTTAGAACAAGGTGGAACTTGGGGCTTTGGTAGCTTTATGGCCTTACAACATGCTGAAGTGTATGAGCAGCATGTTTTGAGCCCTGAAACTGCAGCATATTTTGCACAAGCTGCTGAGCAGTCTTTAGAAAAACAGGCTCAACTTGAGCAAGACTGCACCTTGAGTTTTGAAGAATATTTGAAAAACTTTAGATAAAAAATTTTAAGAGGATTTACCATGAAATGGAGTTTCCGCTTCGTGAGTGGTTTGTTGTTTTTAGCTAGCGTGATCGGTATGTCTTTTGCGCTGTTTTTAGAACATGTACAAGGCTTAGAACCTTGTCCATTATGCGTATTCCAACGTATTGGTTTGATTGGACTCGGCATCATTTCATTGATTGCGTTGATTCACAATCCAGCATCGAATTGGGGTAAACGCATTTACGCATTGTTGGGGACACTATCAATTCTTTGGTCTGCTGGGGTAGCTGCGCGTCATATTTGGCTGCAAAACTTACCGCCAGACAAAGTACCTAGCTGTGGCCCAGGACTGGATTATTGGGTAGAAACGCTGCCGTTAAAATCAGTCTTTGAACAAGTACTAACCGGCTCTGGTGAATGTGCCAAAGTGGATTGGACGTTCTTGGGACAATCATTACCGGTTTGGTCATTGGTGTTTTTTGCGGTCTTAACTTTGCTCAGTCTTTGGCAGTTATTGCGTAAATACCCAAGCAAACCAGTGCCACGTTTACGTGATAAATTCTAATTCAGTGATATATAAAAAAGCCCTCAGTTGAGGGCTTTTTTATACGAGTCTGCATGGGAGGGAAAATTGCGTTAGGTTAGGGCAATGCCTTCCATACTTTCCAAGTCCATCATAAATTCATAGATATGATCACAAGCTTTATCGTCATTGTTTGGATAGAACCAATGCACGATTTGCTCGGCCACTTGCGGATGATGCTGAATTTCGAAATGGTTCAGACCATAAAAAATCGCTTTATGTGAATCTGGCACTTTCAGTTGATACCGTGCATTTGGGTGTTCCCCCAATGCACTTTTCACACTGACCAAGTAATCTCCAATCACATGTCGCGTTTTATTGCGACGATGTTCATATTCGATGGTCCCTGCCACGAGGTATGTATTGATATGTGATGGAATCGGGGCTGGTTTACGGTTGTCGTCCATGAGTCCAATACGGACATCATTATGTTCCCAATCATCATCACGCACGCTGCCATAGCGCAAATCTAAAATGCCGTTACTGCGAATATTCACCACATGCCCCACGATTTTGACCAAAGGGAAACGGCCCAATTGATCTTGCAAATGAAATCCGACACGTTCAAGCACCGCCCCATGATGTGGTGAGCCCAAGCAGACTAGATTTTCGACTTGATGAATCCATTGATACATATTTTGTTTGCCATAAAAAATGGCACTACGGGACACTAAGCCTCCCATACTATGACCAATTAAGTCGATACTGGTAATACCCGGGTTGCGACGGACCAAATCTTCTAATGTATTGGCAAGGCTGCGACCATTTGTCGAGATACGTCGCCCCGTGTTGTAATTTAAATACAGCATGGTGTTGTGGTCACGTTGAGACAGTAATTTTTCACCAATGCCGCCATATTTGGCTGTTGACCATGACAGATGATTCATGCAGAGCCCATGAATCAACAGGGCGATACGTCCAGTTAATTCGCCTTTTTGTACCGCACCATAATGGTCGTAAACCACCATGGGTAAGGCCATCGGGTTGTGGTATTTCAGTAAATAGTCGCCCAAGACCCCATTCAGCGCGCCCACTAAAAAATGTAAAGACGGGGTGAGGGGTTTGTCGTGTAAGCGTGGGAATTTTTCAATAATGCTACGCAGCGTTGGTGCAAGTAAATAATTGCCATAGTTGAAAAAGGTGTTGTAAGAAAATTCATAAACCCGTGCAATGGTCGGCTGCTTATGAAAGGCTTTCGAGCCTTGTTCGCTCATTCCAAAAATACTGATTAAAATTTCACGTTGAATGTTTTTGATCAAGTCATGCACGACATCACTAAAACGCATTGTCACGAGCTGTGCCAAACCTTCCAGCACATCTGCTTGACTGGGTGGCGTGCGGTCCCATTTACAATAGGTTTCATGCAATGGTGTTAAGCTAGGCATAATGTTCCTATCCTTACATTCAATGCTATCCCTCGATTGTATTTATTACTGGAATAGCCTGAAGTTTCATTGTTTATTTTATAAAATTCTCACGAACAGCTTTTACAATACCGATAACAGACCTGTCGGTGAATGCCTTTTGTCTGACAATTTTGCTAAAAATTCAAATTTAGAAAATGTGACGCAGTTAGCACTTATATGCCACTTTTAAAGCAATTTAAAGATCAATTTGGAATCAAAATGATGAATATTGTGTATTTGCATGGTTTTCAAAGTAACTCAAATTCAGTGAAAGGACAGATACTGCGGCGCCATTGCGCAGACTTAAATGGTGTGCACGTGCATTTGCCAGATTTGAATATGCCACCGCTACAGGTAATGCAGCAGATGTCAGAGCTGATTGAAGGTTTGGATGATGTGGTTTTGGTGGGCAGCAGTTTAGGTGGTTTTTATGCGACGCAGTTGATGGCACGGCATCATATTCCTGCAGTGCTCATCAATCCTGCGGTCTATCCATGGCAATTATTTCGTGATTTATTTGGCGAGACGGCATTACCCTATCAGGTGACTGAAACGTGGTGCTTGGATGATGCACAGCTCAATCAAATGCAGGCTTTGGCGGTATCTAAGGTTGAGAACGCAGATCAACTGTTGGTCTTGCTCCAACAAGGCGATGAAACCTTGGATTATCGAGATGCCGCTGGTTTTTATAGTGCGGCTCAAGCCGGCATGGCCATGTTGATCACTGAGGTGGGTGGAACACATGGCATGGATGATTTTGCAGAAAAAATACCGATGCTCTTGCAGTTTTTGTCCGATGCTGTCAAAAATATGCCTAAATAAAATGATCCAATACAAATGCTGACCAGCTAGATCTAACATACAAATAATGGGCAGTTACGACATCATTTGACGTTTAAATTGTTTAAGAAAATGGCGGCTGATCGCAAGAGATATGCATTTTAATAAAAAAGCATATACTGTAGCGCTTAAAGAAATGTTTTAACCAAAAAGCAGGGAATTTTGCAACGTGACGCAATATACGGCTCAATCACTTGAAGTTTTATCTGGCCTAGATCCGGTACGTCGTCGTCCGGGGATGTATACAGACACTACACGACCAAACCATTTGGCGCAGGAAGTGATAGATAACGCCGTCGATGAAGCGCTTGCAGGACATGCCAATAAAATTACCGTGACAGTGTATAAAGATGGCTCATTGTCAGTTGAAGATAATGGTCGTGGGATGCCGGTTGACATCCATCCTGAATATGGTCAAAGCGGGATTGAAATCATTCTGACCAAGCTGCATGCCGGCGGTAAATTCAGCACAGACAATTATCAATTTTCAGGTGGTTTGCATGGTGTGGGGATTTCTGTCGTCAACGCATTGTCTAACCGTGTTGAGGTGGAAGTTCAACGTCAAGGCAATCTATATAAAATGGCCTTTGAACATGGCGTTCCTGTGGCACCGCTTGAGGTGTTGGAAGGTAAATGCGCTAAACGTGCAACGGGTACTACCGTGCATTTTTGGCCTGAAGCCAAATATTTTGACTCGCCTAAATTTGCCTTAAAAGCACTTAAACATAATTTAAAAGCCAAAGCAGTATTGGCAGCCGGTCTACAAATCATTTATGTAGATCAAATCAATAACGAAAAAATTGAATGGCAGTTTGAAAATGGTCTGGTTGACTATTTGATGGATGAACTGCAAGACCGTGACATCGTTCCTGCCCCTGCATTTGTGGCCACCGGTGAGGCAGAGCGTGCCAGCGCTGAGTTTGCGATTTGTTGGAATGTGGAAGGTGGTGAGTCCATTCAAGAGTCGTATGTCAACCTCATCCCGACTGCGCAAGGCGGTACCCATGTCAATGGTTTACGTTCGGGTGTGACAGATGCGATTCGTGAATTCTGTGAATTACGGAATTTATTGCCACGGAATATGAAGCTATCTGCCGAAGATGTGTGGGATGGCGTCAACTTTATTCTGTCTTTGAAATTCCAAGAGCCACAATTCTCAGGTCAGACCAAAGAACGACTTTCAAGCCGTGAAGCCTCTGGTGTGGTGTTAAATATTGCCAAAGATGCCTTTGCACTGTGGCTCAATCAAAACTCCGATATTGCCATGCAACTGGCTGAAATGGTGATTGCCAAAGCCGGTCGCCGTTTAAAAGCTGCGAAAAAAGTTGAACGTAAAAAGATCGTTTCAGGTCCAGCCTTACCAGGTAAATTGGCCGACTGTGTGGGCCATACCCTCGAAGAATCAGAACTGTTTATTGTGGAAGGGGATTCTGCAGGTGGTTCTGCCAAGCAAGCACGTGATAAGAACTTCCAAGCGATCATGCCGATCCGCGGTAAGATTTTAAATACTTGGGAAGTGTCATCTGATGAGGTCTTAGCATCGCAAGAAGTACATGATATTGCGATTGCGATTGGTGTAGATCCGGGCAGTGACGACTTGTCAGAACTACGTTATGGCAAGATTTGTATCTTAGCCGATGCCGACTCGGATGGTTTGCACATTGCGACATTACTCTGCGCACTGTTTGTCAAACATTTCCATACTCTAGTTGAGGAAGGACATTTGTTTGTGGCGATGCCACCGCTGTTCCGTATAGATGACAATAAAGATGTGCACTATGCCTTGGATGAAGATGAGTTGGAAAGCATCTTGAAGAAATGTAAAACCAAAAATCCTCAGATCACACGATTTAAAGGATTGGGCGAGATGAACGCGAGTCAGCTGCGTGAAACGACTATGGATCCCGATACGCGTCGTTTAGTGCAACTGGACTTGGATGACGTACAGTTTACTTCAGGTTTACTCGACAAATTATTGGCGAAGAAGCGCTCTTCAGACCGTAAATATTGGTTGGAACAGAAGGGTAATTTGGCCGATTTAGCGGTTTAAAATTGCAACAAGGAAAAAACCACGCAAGTGGTTTTTTTTTGCTTCAAATTTAGGAAAAGCTGCATGATTTGTGTGCCAAAACACCGTGTTTTTTGAAAAACGTCGCAAAATTGTTCAATTATAGGTCAAATGTTGGATACAAGTTTGTATGCATCTTTGCGGTGATTTTACGATTTTTGAATCGACCCATAAAAAATTAAAAGCAAATTTTATGATTGTAACTATTTGAAAAATAACATTTAAAAATAAATAAAAGCACTCAATCAAAATAAAAAATAAGGCTTGGCACAGTTATTGAATTGCTCTGTTGTGATGAAAGACAACAAATGCATTTTAAAAATGTGAATTACAAGCTTAGGTTGGGAGTGTGAATAATGTTTCAACGCAATGTATTTGCTAAAAGTATTTTAGCGGCAACGATGACTGGGGCGATTGCTTTAACGGGCTGTTCAAAACCTGCAGAAGAAAAAACAGAAAGCGCTACATCAGAACCAAAAGCCGCTGCAGCAAGTGGCGATACTATTAAAGTCGGGATCTTACATTCGCTGTCAGGCACGATGGCGATCTCAGAAACTTCTCTAAAAGATACGGCCTTGATGGCGATTAATGAAATTAATGCCAATGGCGGGGTATTGGGCAAAAAACTAGAACCTGTGGTGGTGGATCCGGCATCGGACTGGCCACTATTTGCGGAAAAAACCCGTCAGTTGATTACCCAAGACAAAGTAGCCGTGATTTTTGGTTGCTGGACGTCGGTATCTCGTAAGTCGGTTTTACCCGTGGTTGAAGAATTAAATGGCTTATTGTTCTACCCTGTTCAGTATGAAGGTCAGGAACAGTCTAAAAATATTTTCTACACAGGTGCGGCACCGAATCAGCAAGCGATTCCTGCTGTCGAATATCTGATGAGTGAAGAGGGTGGTAAGGCAGAACGCTTTGTACTGTTGGGCACAGATTATGTTTACCCACGTACCACCAACAAAATCTTACGTGCATTCTTGAAGTCGAAAGGTATTGCCGATGCGGACATCATGGAAGAATACACGCCATTTGGTCATAGCAACTATCAAACCATTGTGGGCAATGTGAAGAAGTTTGCGGCAGGGAAAAAGACTGCTGTGATCTCGACCATTAACGGCGATTCAAATGTGCCGTTCTATCGTGAATTGGGCAACCAAGGTATTAAAGCTGCGGATATTCCAGTGATGGCGTTCTCTGTGGGTGAAGAGGAATTACGTGGTATCGACACCAAGCCGCTGGTCGGACACTTGGCATCGTGGAACTACTTCATGTCGGTGAAAAATCCAGTGAATACTGAATTCACCAATAAAATGAAGCAGTATGCCGTGGAATACAAACTACCAAATGCCGATAAATTTGTGACCAATGACCCGATGGAGGCTACCTATGTCGGCATCAATATGTGGAAACAAGCGGTAGAAAAAGCTGGAAGCACAGATGTCAATAAAGTGCGTGAAGCTATGGCCGGCCAAGAATTTAAAGCGCCATCGGGCTATACCTTGCAAATGGATGCGTCGAACCATCATTTGCATAAACCAGTCATGATTGGTCAGATCCGTGCCGATGGTCAGTTTGATGTGGTACACAAAACGGCAAAAACCATTGCTGCAGAGCCATGGAGCCCGTACATCCCTAAATAATTCAATCCGAATGCCTGCTGCCATTGTGTAGTGGGCATGTTTTGATGTGATCCCTAGATGGGGTTGTTCTATTACTCAATAGGGATGCTTATAAGATGAAAAAATTACGCAATTTCCCGATCCTGTTTCTATTCCTGAGCCAATTATTCTGTCTGCAAATCGTGCATGCAGAAACAGCAGCAGATGTGGCACCTACGGTGCAATCTGTGCAGCAAGGTGACGCCATTCAGCAATTTGTTCGCGGTAGTTTTACCGAGCGCCGCAGTTTACTGAATCAATGGCCGGGCGATATTGAATCCTTAGATCAGTTGGCCGCATTGGTCGAAAAAGACCAGTTATATAGTGGTCAAAGCGGTCAAACCTATATTTTAGAAACTGACGAAAAATTATTGAGCTATCCTGATTTGCAAACCGTGACGGATTGGCCTGCCGATTTATCTCAAGTCACCTTGGTGAATACCCTTCGTAAAGCCTTAACGTTTGCGCAAGCGAAAGAAAAGCTGCAATCGGATGATTTAAACCAACGTTTGGATGCAATTGATATTTTAGAAAATAACTTGGCTGAGTTGGATGTTAAAAATATTAATCAATTGTATTTAAATGAAAAAAATAACAAAGTTAAAGCCCGTTTAGCGCAGCTCAAAGCACGCTTGGATTATCAAAACCCTGATGTTTTACAAAAAATACAGGCGGCCAAAGTGCTGCAAGATTCTAACCGTCCCGATGTGTTGGCGATGGTGGAACAGGAATTACAACAAGCCAACCTGCATCCTGAGTTAAAAGCCGCACTGACAGAAGCCAAGAGCAATATTAAAACTCGTATTCAGGCCAGTGAATGGACTGGACATGTCTTTTCAGGTCTCAGCACGGCCAGTATTTTACTACTGGCGGCGTTGGGCTTAGCCATTACGTATGGTCTGCTAGGCGTGATTAACATGGCGCATGGTGAACTGATCATGATCGGGGCCTATACCACTTATGTGGTGCAAAGCCTGTTTAAGAGTTATCTCAGTAGCTATGTCGATTGGTACTTGATTGCCGCGATTCCTGCTGCATTTATTGTAAGTGCTTTGATCGGCATGTTGATTGAACGTACTGTTATTCGTCCCTTGTATGGCCGTCAATTGGAAACACTATTAGCCACCTTTGGTGTGAGCTTAATTTTAATGCAAGTGGTGCGCATGGTTTTTGGTGCGCAGAACGTTGAGGTGTCGAATATTTCATGGCTGTCAGGGGGCATTGCTGTGACACCGAGTCTGATGCTGCCTTATAACCGTATTGCCATTATTGGCTTTACCGTTGCGGTACTCCTATTACTGGTTTACTTGCTGAATAAAACCCGCTTTGGTTTATTTGTTCGTGCCGTGACGCAAAACCGTCAAATGGCACAGGCCGTAGGTATCCGTTCTAGCCGCATTGACATGATGGCTTTTGGTTTAGGTTCGGGGCTTGCAGGTCTGGCAGGCTGTGCCTTAGCACAAGTCGGCAATGTCGGTCCTGACCTAGGACAAAACTATATTATCGATGCGTTCTTGGTGGTTGTGGTGGGTGGTGTTGGCCAAGTATGGGGCGCAGTACTGGCTGCATTAGGTCTAGGTGTTAGTGGCACAGTGCTGGAAATCGGCATGGGTGCAGTCTTAGCGAAAATTATTCTACTGGTTCTTGTGATTTTGTTTATTCAAAAACGTCCACAAGGTTTGTTTGCCATCAAAGGCCGTTTTGTGGAGTAAGCGCATGAAAATCACTTCGTTATTATCGGATAAACCCTATAGCGGTATGGCGATTGCCGTGTGCTTTGCCATTTTGCTGATTTTACCTTGGTTACATGTATTACCCGCCGATTCAGCACTGCATTTATCAGCGTATTGGGTCACGCTCATTGGCAAAATTATGTGTCTCGCCTTGGTGGCATTGGCCTTAGATTTGGTTTGGGGCTATGCCGGCATTTTAAGCTTAGGGCATGGTCTGTACTTTGCCTTGGGCGGCTATGCCTTCGGTATGTATCTCATGCGCGAAGCGGCAGGCGATGGCTTACCCGATTTTATGCGCTTTTTGAGTTGGACCGAGCTACCGTGGTACTGGATGGGTACTGAACATATCGTGTGGGCATTGGCTTTGGTGGTTTTAGTCCCAGGACTGATTGCCTTCATTTTTGGCTTCTTTGCCTTCCGCTCCAAAATTAAAGGCGTGTATTTTTCAATTATTACCCAAGCCATGACCTTTGCCGCTGCGCTACTATTTTTTCGCAATGAAACCGGCTTTGGCGGTAACAACGGCTTTACCGGTTTTAAAACCATCTTAGGTCTAGATATTACCTCTGCACCAATGCGCGCAACCTTGTGTTTCCTCACTGCACTGACTTTGCTGGTCTGTTTTGTCGGTTTACGCCACCTGATGAATAAACCCTATGGTCGTGTACTTGGTGCAATTCGTGACAGTGAAAACCGTTTGCAATATTTAGGTTACCGCACCTTATGGTACAAGCTCTCTGCATGGGTGTTGTCAGCAGTGATCGCAGGGATTGCTGGTGCTTTGTATGTCCCTCAAGTCGGCATTATTAACCCGAGTGAAATGAACCCTGTCAATTCGATTGAAATGGCGGTGTGGGTGGCTGCAGGGGGACGCGGTACGCTGATTGGCCCAATTTTGGGTGCAGGTTTAATCAATGGGGTGAAGACCTATTTTACGGTGGCTTATCCAGAGGCATGGTTATTGATTTTAGGTGCGCTGTTTATTGTGGTAACGATATTCCTGCCAAAAGGTTTGATTGGGCTATTAGAGCGGTTTAAAAAGGAGCGCAGCGAATGAATGATCAATGGGTTCAACCGCATGGCGGTCATGCTGTTGAAGGTTATGGACGACCGAAGGAGCAGGGTGCGGACTTCAGTCACGGGATTGCCCTGTATTTGGAAAAAGTCAGCGTTTGGTTTGATTCTTTCCGTGCATTAAATGATTTGTCGTTATATATCAAAGAAGGTGAGCTGCGCTGCATCATTGGTCCCAATGGTGCAGGAAAAACCACGCTGATGGATGTGATTACCGGTAAAACTCGCCCAACAGAAGGTTCGGCTTTTTTCGGGCAAACCTATGATTTGGCAAAAATGAGTACAGAGCAAATTGCAGAAGCCGGGATCGGTCGTAAGTTTCAAAAGCCTACTGTATTTGAAAATTTTACCGTGATGGAAAACCTGTTATTGGCAGCGCCGAAAGATAAACGGGTGAAAAAGAGTTTCTTCAGCAAACTCGATCCAGATGCGCAAAACGCCTTGGACGAATCTTTAGCACAAATCCGCTTAGAAGAATTGATCCATAAACCGGCAGGGCTGTTGTCACATGGTCAAAAGCAGTGGTTAGAAATAGGCATGCTACTAATGCAGCGTCCAAAATTGATTTTGCTGGATGAACCTGTAGCAGGAATGACCGATGCTGAAACAGAGCGTACCGCAGAGCTGTGTTTAGAGTTGAAAAAGAACCATACCCTTGTTGTGGTTGAACATGACATGAGCTTTATTGACACCATCAGTGAAAAAGTCACCGTGTTGGCGCAAGGTGCGATTTTGGCAGAGGGTACATTGGCCGAAGTCCAAGCCAATGAAGATGTCATTGAAAAATATCTCGGACGTTAAGGAGCAGACCATGTTAGAAGTCAAAGACGTCAATCAGTTTTATGGTGGCAGTCATATTTTAAGAGATGTGACATTTGCCGCTCCCGTGGGGGCATGTTCAGTGGTGCTCGGGCGAAATGGTGTGGGTAAAACCACCCTCTTAAAATGTTTAATGGGCATTTTACCGATCAAGTCTGGGCAGATCTTACTGGATGGCAAAGACATTTCTAAACTGAGTCCAGAGCAACGTGTACGTGAAGGCTTGGCTTATGTACCGCAAGGACGGGACATTTTTTCAACCTTGACCGTTGAAGAAAATATTTTGATTGGGATGGCAAAATTTAAAGGCGCTAAAACCCGAAAAGTGCCAGAACATCTCTATGAGATTTTCCCCGTATTGGATGAAATGAAACATCGTCGAGGTGGAGATTTATCTGGTGGTCAGCAGCAACAATTGGCGATTGCCCGTGCGCTCGCTTCCGAACCACGGGTATTGATTTTAGATGAACCGACCGAAGGCATTCAGCCGTCGATTATTAAAGACATTGGCCGTGTGATTCGTCAGTTAGCCGAT
Organism: Acinetobacter sp. YH12144; assembly: GCF_013418345.1. Taxonomy (NCBI): domain Bacteria; kingdom Pseudomonadati; phylum Pseudomonadota; class Gammaproteobacteria; order Moraxellales; family Moraxellaceae; genus Acinetobacter; species Acinetobacter sp. YH12144. The sequence continues at coordinate 54,125 of NZ_VPCD01000011.1, forward strand.
GGCGGAGAAATGGCGATTGTTTTGGTTGAACAGTTTTATGATTTTGCAGAAGAACTGGCAGATGAATATACCGTGATGGCGCGGGGGCAAGTGATTGCACAAGGTGTCGGTAGTGAAATGCCTGAAAAAGGCATTCGGGAATTGGTGGCGATTTAATATTTAGTTGACTGCGATGTGTGGCGGGCTTGTATCAATCAAGCTCGTTACTCTTTTCATTCAATTTACTACGCTCAAAAAATCGTTGCTGGTCATGGAAATGGCATCAAAAAAACGAGTGGCATAAATTTTTTTTGTTTTAAACCATAAGCTTAAGTTGTTCTCAGTATCGTCATTTGAAGCTTCAGCATGTCGTGCTTCAGTGATGCTAAGTGCAGTACTGAAACTTTGGTAAAGGGCGAATGGGCATCCATCAGTATTCGATCAACTGCAGTCGAATATACAAAATATCTGCTTTATTTTTGTGTGGATTACATTAATCTAAATGTACGACATAACAAGAAGATAAGAATATGGACGCGATATTATATTTGATCCCACCGAATGATTTGGAAACTCTGATTTTAGAAGCAGAAACCCCTCAAGATGTCTTGGATTCACCTTTTGTACAACACTCCTTTTTTTTAGGGGAAGCGTGGCAAGAGTTGAATCCATTATTAAGCGTGAACAGTGATTCAGTTGCGGCACTGAGTTATGCCATTCAGGCAGAACATCCTTTGTCAGAGCGACGACCGGGACTGAGCCTTGCAGTGCATTACAATACTGTAGTTCGAGTTGCAGAAATCCATCAGGCATTACAACAGTTAAGCGTGGATGAAATCAAAAAACGTTATTTGGTCACGATTGCAGAAACCGCACCTGAGCAAGAGCTTAAATTGGCCGAATTAAAACTACTTTTTTTACAGTTACAAGATCTTTATCGTGATGCGGTGCGTCATAATTTATCGGTGCTGAGTGTGATACAAGATGGTATTCGTTTGGATAAATTACCATAAACACAGCTCAATACGGGCTATAACTGAAGTTGCATCAGGACCAGATCACGCCATTCACCAAACTTTTGTCCCACTTCGGGCATATAACCTGTTTGCTTAAAGCCTAATTTTTTGTGCAGGGCAATCGAGGCGCTATTGCCGTGATCAATGCCAGCGATCATGACATGCATACTTTGGCTTTTTGCATGCTGAATTAGGTGCTCTAATAATTGCTGACCAAGACCCTGTCGAGCATAGTTTGGGTCAATATAGACAGAATGCTCAACAGTATGTCGATAGCCAGCAAAATGGCGGAAAGAACCATAGTCAGCATAACCGGCGATTTGCTGTTGATCCTGATCTTCAATCACCACAAAAGGAAAATTTTGCTTTTGGAAATCCAGCAATTTCTGTTGAAAAGAGTCAAGAGTGTAAGCTTGATCATTCCATGTCGCAAAGCCGTTGAGAACTTCATGATTATAGATTGCGAGAATGGCCGCTAAGTCTTGTGGAGTTGCAGGTCGAATGAGAAAAGACATGCGCAAATTTCTGATAAAAATAAAGTCAATTTAAAAACTTAGGCATAAAAAAAGCAAGGTGATGAACCTTGCTTTTTTCTTCATAGCGTTCTGAGTCGAACTTAGAAGTGGTATTTCACCAAAGCGCTGACATCGTTTTGGTCCTGACCTTTCAGGCCATATTTGTTGTTCCAAACCGAGTGTTCAACACCTACGTAGAGCTTAGTCTTAGGAGAGATATGCTTACCTATATTCCATTTATATTGGCTTGTCCAGTTTAATTCACTAGCTTGCGCCCCTTTTTCAGCTGTTGACCAGTCAAGGAAAGCATCTACTAGAAAATCTTCAGAGCCAATTTTAAATGGCACAGCATAAGTGATCGTCATTTGATAATCATCTTTAGTACCGGCTGATTTAGAATCATTATCGGCTTTATAGAAGTTGATGTTTGCATACTGTGTATATGGAATGTCTAAAGCAAAGCCAATACCATACAAGAAGTTATTAAACTCAGAATTTTTGTCGTAGCCGGCATTATGTTCCCAAGTCGTTGCAATCAGAACGTCTTTGATCGGCCCCATAGAAAGGTCTTTACCAGAAACTTCGCCTAAGCTAAGGCGCGGTGCAAGCTCAAGGTAAGTCGATGCTTCATCATCTTTGTCCCAAGCTTGGTCAACGAAGAAGAATACATCTGAATATTTCAGTTTAGCGGCATATTCAGCTGTGATCGTTTTCTGTTCATTGTTGTCACCATCAAAAGGCACAACATAATTTTCACCATATAGGCCAGTTAAGCTGAAATCTTGCCATACGATAGGTGAAGCTTGAGTGAAAGCAGCAGCAGATGCTAATGCACATGATGCAACGATTTGTGTAAGTTTCATTAAAAAATATCTCCCCCGAGAAGCACTGAAAGCATACAGATTATTAAGCAAAAATAAAGCCAAATTTTACTCAACGGCAAAATTGTTTTGTAATTTGAAGGGGAAATACGCTGTGCATGATCGATGACGGTAAAAGCGAGATTTTGAGTTTGAATGGAATTGTGCAAATAGAAGGTGGGCGTCGAGGAAATGCACAAAAATATGACCCAAATCAATTAAAACAATGCAAATCTACAATAAAGTCTTACTTTTTTTATGGATATTAAAAAAATATCAAAATAGCACTTGCAAAATTCTAACTTAAGACCGATATTCGAAGTATAAGGACACGGATCTGCAGACTCTAAAGTGTTCATCATTCAATGTGGAGGACGATGTTCCATACAAAGTTGAAGATGGTCATTGCTGTAACATTTACAGCAAATGTAACGTGCCAAGATAATAAGTTTTGCACAAATTTTTATAGCTAATACAGATAGATATGAGGATGATATTATGAACATTGAAATCCGTACAGATAAAAACATTATAAACAGTGATCGACTAATTACATACGTTCGTGCAGAACTTAATGAAGAATTTCAGCGCCATAGTGAACGCATTACCCACTTTTCGGTGCATTTAAGTGATGAAAATGGGGACAAGGGCGGCAGCGACGACATCAAATGTATGATTGAAGCGCGTCCAGCAGGTTTGAAGCCTGTCGTGGTCAACCATCGTGGTCATAATGTAGATACAGCTATTCACGGTGCAATTGATCGACTTAAACGTAGTCTTGAACATGTGTTCGAAAAGAAAGAGAACCCACGCAGTACGCAACCTGCTTTTGCTGAAGCGGATGATATCGTAGACGACGAATAAGTCTCAAAATTTAAAAAAAGCCCTGCGGGGCTTTTTTTGTGTGTTTTGTATTTTGTTTTACATGAAATTCAAACAAACGCAGCTTTATTCGGCATAATAGATCAAAATAAATTGAAGTGAGCTTTCCAGATGTTAACAGCGCAACAACAGCTTTTTGTGCAAGCGTTAGAAGAACAAGATCTTGCACAGGTGCAACGCCTGTTGGCAGATGGTCTTAATCCAAATTTTATCGACTTTGAGAAAGGACCTGCGGTTTCTGTATGGTCTGATGGTTTGTTTAAATGGTGGGAAATGGTTTGCGAAGCGTATGAAGCAGGCCAACCTTTAACAGCAGAACAGAAAACACAACATTTAGATGTACATATGCAAATCTTGGAAGCGCTGATTCAAGCCAAAGCCAATGTGCATTTATGGGATGCTGAAGAAATTTATGGTCCATTATGGGATGCTGCGAGTGCAGCATGTGTCCCTGCGGTACAGCGTTTATTGGATGAAAAAGTGAATCCAAATATGATTGATAGCGATGGTTTAACCATTTTATCGTCGATTAGTGAATTATTTTTTGACTGTGATTTTGATGCGGTAAATTGGTCAGAAGCATTGGAAGAAGAAAAACAAACCTTGGAGCTTTTGCGTAGCCATGGCGCAAAAATGACCAAAGAATTAGCATAATTGTGAGTAAAAACATGACTGTATTTAAAGTTTTAAGCATTGCAACATTATCCAGTTTGAGCCTGTCTGCATTTGCGGCGGATTTTTCATTTGATCGTCCGGGCGCGGGTATGGGCACAGGCATTACCCCTGTAGGTCGTTTGGCATGGGAACAAAGTTTGCCAGCAGCGAGCTATAGTGAAAGTCGTGATGAAAATGGTGAAAAAGTAAAAAACACCACTTTAAATGCAGACATGTTATTCCGTACTGGTTTGGCAAAAGATTTGGAATTGCAATTGGGTTGGCAAGGTCCTGCATGGTCTAAAACCAAAGTTGCGGGTCGCTCAGTTGAAGATGATGGTTTGGGTGATGTCAGCATTGGCCTGAAAAAAGCTATTGATTTGAATGATGAGAAATTGTCGATGGCTATTCTTGCTGAAGCGATTATTGCAACAGGCAATGAAGGTTTTAGTGCTGAGGACGATATTTATAGTCTGACTTCCGCTGTGGCTTATGATTATAGCGATACAATTGGGACTTCAATGACCATGCGTTATGAAGTTCAAGATGGTGATTGGGCTGTGAGTGCCATTCCAGGAATGGAATATCAAATTGCGGGTAATTTATCGGGTTTTTCTGAGCTGGTTTATCGCAAAGCAGAGAGTACCGATCAGGAAGTGTCTTTGGCTTCAGGTCTGACGTATGCCGTTTCGGATCGTATGCAGTTGGATGCGAGCGTCGGTCTAGAACTCACCGGCGGTCATAAAAATTATCAGTCCGGTTTGGGCGTATCTTACCTGTTCTAAAAGAACCCTAAATTTTAAAACGTATAAATACAGACTGAGGATGAATTCAGCTGAATGAAACAATGGACTTATGTTGCGGCAGCGGCTGTGCTGTCGTTCAGTATGGGCGTCTCTGCTCAGGATGCATTACTTTCAGCTGAAGATGCTTTTCCTTTCTCGGTCGTCTCCGATCGTGCAGATCAGGCGGAGCTGAGTTGGGATATTCCAGCGCATTATTATCTGTATCAGCACAAAATAGAGGTGAAGCAGGGCAATCAAGTTTTGGCTTTGGATTTGCCTGCTGCTGAGGATTTAAAAGACGATAACTATGGTCATACGCAGGTGTATTACCAACAGTTGAGTTTTAAAATTCCAACTCAAAAACTGCAGACTTATCAAGTCAGTTGGCAAGGCTGTGCCAAGGATCGGGTGTGTTATCCACCACAGAGCATCAGCTTTGAAACGGATGCTTCTGGTTTGGTCACACAGCAAAATCTAGCCACTCCAAGCAAACGTTTACTCGACTTTGCAGCAGAAAATAATGCTGAACAGCCTACGGCGAATCGTTTAGATCAGCAGAGGGCAGATAATGCTGCACTGGCTTCTGAACGCTATACCGCAAGCGACCAAATGTGGTCTGAAAAATTAGCGCAAAGCTCTATATTTTATGGACTTTTGCTGTTTTTTGGCCTGGGTTTTTTGCTGGCTTTTACCCCTTGTTCATTGCCAATGCTGCCGATTTTAACCTCACTGATTGTCCGCGACAGCCGAGGTTTAAAAGCGTGGATGATTGCACTGACTTTTGTCACCAGTATGGCGATGGTGTATGCCATTCTTGGCTTGGTGGCCTCGTCAGCAGGTTTGAATTTCCAGCGTTGGTTGCAACAACCCTCGACTTTAATTGCCTTTAGCGTGCTCTTTGTGGTTTTTGCCCTGAATTTATTTGGTTTATTTGAGCTGAAATTGCCACGCAGTTGGGTCAATCGCTTAGACCAAGCTCAGTCGATGCAAAAAGGTGGTAGTCTCGTTGGCGCAGGGGTCATGGGGATGATTTCAGCATTGCTGGTCGGTCCTTGTATGACAGCACCGTTGGCAGGCGCATTATTATTCATTTCCCAAACCCAAAGCCAGTGGCAAGGTGCATTATTGTTATTCACTCTCGGCTTTGGCATGGGTACACCGCTATTGTTGGCCAGTGTCCTTGGCTCACGGGTATTGCCTAAAGCGGGTTTGTGGATGAATCAAATCAAGGTGCTTTTTGCTTTCATCATGTTGGCATTGGCTTTGTATTTTATTCGACCATTGATCAGTGAAGCTTGGTTACAGTGGTTATCCCTTGCTCTGGGTCTGGTGTTTAGCGCTTATGTGCTTTGGCGCATCTTATGGCGCAGTACTCAGCTCAAATGGTTGTATATCTTGGTGTTCTGTGCAGCCGTACCTTATATTGTGTACAGTCAATATCAACACAGCCAACGTTTTTTAGTCGAAGAAAACCAAAAGCAAAGTGCTTGGCATGTGGCACATACAGCGGAAGAGTTTCAACGTTTATTAAGTGAAATTCCCCAAGGTCAATCCGCGATTATTGATGTCTATGCCGATTGGTGTGTGGCCTGCCAGCCGATTGAACATAAAGTTTTAAAATCGGCTTCGGTACAACAGGCTTTGGCACCGTATTACTTAATTAAGTTAGATTTGAGTCAGTATGATGCAACCCATCAAGTGCTACTCAATCAATGGGATATTTTAGGGCCACCGACCTATTTATTTTTAGATATAGCGCATCAAGAGATACGTGGACTACGCTTGACGGGCGCTTTTAGCGAGAAAGAATTGCTAGCGCAATTGGAAAAATTTAAATCGCGTGGAGAATAAAAATGATGCAATTATATATTGCCAATAAAAACTATTCGACGTGGTCTATGCGACCGTGGTTGGTGTTACATGCGTTTAATTTACCCTTTCAAGAGATCTTGATTCCTTTTTCTGAAGAAGCAGATGGCGGAGCGTTCAAGCAGCAAATGTTAGCCCTACATGCCAATGGCAAGGTGCCCCTACTGCAACATGACGGTGTGATGATTTGGGACTCATTGGCGATTTGTGAATATTTGGCAGAGCAGTTTCAAGAACTCCCGTTGTGGCCAAAAGCTGCTACACAACGTGCATGGGCACGGAGTATTTGCGCGGAAATGCACAGTAGTTTTATGCAATTGCGTAGCTTATGCAGTATGAATCTGCAGGCGGATTATGGTCGGCATGGTCAGAGATTATGGTCTGAACATGCTGAATTACGTGCTGAAGTAGCGCGAATCGAGCAGATTTGGTCGAGTCGTACTGCGGTGGATGGCTTTCTATGCGGTGAGTTTAGTATTGCTGATGCGTTTTTTGCACCCGTGGTAACACGTTTACAGACCTTTCAATTACCCTTGAGTGACAACACACGTCGTTATATGCAAAAGATTTTGCAGCATCCTTCTGTGGAGGCATGGATCACGGCTGCTCAACAGGAACAGCCAGTCCGTCGAATGGAACAGTATCCACGTTAAAAGCTCAACGACGCATCTGAGCTGTAGAAAAGTTTTAAACCAAATGGCTAAAGCTTTGTTGTTCGGTGTAGGCCATCACCATGTTACGGCCACCAGCTTTAGCTGCATATAGCGCCTGATCTGCATGGGTCAGCAATTGTTGCGGTACCAATTCTGGCGTAGAAATCGCAATGCCAAAACTGGCTGTCACATGAATTGACTGACCATCATGTCCCCAAATTTCAAGCTGCTCAATGGCTTTTCGACAGCGCTCTGCAATGAATATCGCTTGTTCTAAGTTAGAATTTTTTAGCACCAAAATAAACTCTTCCCCGCCAAACCGCCCAACCACATCACTACCGCGTAAATGTTGGTTTAATACTTGGCTGACGAGAATCAAGGTTTCATCGCCTTTATCATGTCCATATTCATCATTGATGCGTTTGAAATGGTCTAAGTCCAATAAGACCAGTGCATATGTATCTGTTTTAGCACTATCGAGCTGTTCCAAACACTGATTGATACTGCGTCGATTAAATAAATTGGTCAGTGGGTCGACTTGACAAAGTTTTTGAATCAAATGCTCTCGGTGACGCCATTGGCTGAGTAAGATTTCAAATAAAGCCAAACAGGTTAATAAAATAGGAACAATGAAAAAGATCATTGAAAACAGCCAAAAACTATTTTGATAGCCATAGGCATGAGGTTGAAAAATCGGGGCATAGGGGATAATGCCGCGGATGCTTAAATACATGCATATAGATAAAAAAATCGTGGCTGGGATCAGCATGCTATACACGATTTTTCGTGTAAATAGTACCAATCCAACGGTCACAAGGCTCACGTAGGAGATCATAGTGGCTGGACTCATGACGCCAATTAAATAACCATCACGACATAAAGAAATGACGAATAAGCCGACCGAAAGATAAGGTAAAATTAGCTGAATCTTGGGATTATCTTTTCCAGCATAGCAAGGCCAAATCAGCAGGACCATTAAGCAAAAAAAGACGATATTGGTCCACAATTGAGAGTGGATGAGCTCAAGGTTAACCCACTGCCAAAGTTCTGGCGTGACATAAACATAAAATTTCCAAATGATCCAAAGCAGATGAATGGCTGAGCCAAGCATCAGCATGAGCATACACTTTTTCAGGATACTCCAATTCATCACCACTTCATCTTCCAGCAAATACTGGGCGATTCTATTGCGGAGGATCATGTCACGTATGCTTGATTTCACCGTCATCCTGTGTCATTGCCCTGTTCGAGTTATCAGTTTTTTTCTTAAAGTTTATATAGATATCATTTTATAGGCTTACATTAGCATGAAAATTTACACTTGATAACGGTCAAGAACCGCTCAGTAATTTTAAATTTTTTGCGAGTTCAAAATGATTGTTCTAAAAATAAAACATAGTGTCATAAGGATCGGGATTATTCTATTTATGAAAAATGATTAGACTAGGCTCAAGTTAATAACAACAGCTTTAGGTTTTAGTCATGAAAATTCTGCATATTGATTCAAGCATCATGGGCGACGCTTCAGTTTCACGTCAACTCAGCGCTGAAATTGTACAACAGCTACAGCAAAAACATGGTGATGCGGCACAGGTTCAACATCTCGATTTAGCTGTACAGCAGATTCCACATCTCAGCAGTGAAATTTTGATGGGTCAAAATGCAGAACAATCGGCTTTAGGCGAGCAGTTGTTACAACAGTATTTGGATGCTGATGTGGTTGTGGTTGGTGCTGCTATGTATAACTTCGGTTTGCCATCAACTTTGAAAGCATGGATTGACCGTATCAGTGTTGCAGGTCGTACCTTTAAATATACAGAACAAGGTCCAGTGGGCTTGGCAGGTGACAAAAAAGTTTATATTGCCAGCAGTCGTGGCGGTGTGTATGGCGATAACAGCCCTGTAGATTATCAAGAAGGTTTATTAAAAGCCGTGTTTAATTTTACAGGTGTCAGCGATATTGATGTGATTCGTGCCGAAGGTGTCAATATGGGGCCTGATATGAAAGCACAAGCAATGGCGACAGCTCAGGCTCAAATTCAAGCCATTTAATAGATTGACATTTCCCTCTTAGGTCAGCATCTGCTGACCTTTTTTTATGGTGACTTTGATTAGTTTCAGGGATCAGTTTTCAGGAATTGGTTTTCACGGATTAGTCCTGATCTAGTCGGTGTGCAAAATCAGCTAAATCACTCAGCGCACGTTGTCCTTCTTCAAACCAAGAGCTAAACATTTGGAAGTTATGCCACATGCCAGTGTACAGCTTAAATTCGACATCTAGGCCGGCTTCTTCTGCTTTGACTTTAAAGCGCTGCGCATCATCCAGTAAAATTTCTTTAGAACCCACTTGAATATGAATCGGAGGCAGTCCTTTGAGCTCGGCAAAAAAAGGCGAGACCAAGGGATCAGCTCGATCGACCGAGCGTGGTACATAATAATCAATGCCGGTTTCGAGGGCTTCTATGCTTAACAGCGCATCATGCTTACGGTTATAGCGTAGGGACTCACTGCTCAGCGTCAAGTCTAAAAACGGTGACATCAACACCAAACCACTGACTTGTGGAAGTTGTTCCTGTTGAATTTTAAGGGCTAAGGCAAGCGCCAAGTTTGCACCACAAGAGTCGCCTGACAAAATAATATCTTTGGCTTGAACCCCTTGATCTAATAACACCGCATACACATCAAAAAGAGCATCGAGTGTTTCAGGAAACTGTGCTTCTGGGGATAAAGGATAATCCAAATGTAACACTTGCATTTGCGTGCGCGCAGCAACTTGAGTCAGAAACGCCCGATGTGTGTTCATCGAACCCAAGAAAAATGCGCCCCCATGAATATGAAAAATTAATTGGGTCGATGCCTGTTGAGGTTTGATTTCTTCGGCTTTTAAGCCGGCTAAGCGAATTGGACGAATTTGTACATCCGGGTTTTGGGGAAATGCACGACACATTTGTTCCAAAGCAAAACGTAAAGTATTGGGCGGTAAATTGAACTGGCTCGGCCCACGGATTGTGGTTTTTAAAATGCTTTCTGTAATCAGTTGTTTCGTCAGTGGTGATATCTTCATTGTCTTTCCATCTTTTTCTATTTTTGGAATCGTGTGAGCATATTTACCAACACAAATTACAAGGTTACACTAAACGGTCACATACAAAAATTGATAAATTGTTGTGACTTTTGGATACTAATGTCGTCTATATCAGACCAGGGAAATAAACAAAAATGAAAAAAATTGCACTAGCATTAGGATTGATGAGTTTAGCCGCATTTGCAAATGCTGCAGACCCGCTAAATGGTACAACTTGGAAAACCATTGATGATAAAACCAAGCAGCCAAAAGCGATTGTAAAATTCACCGAGCAAAAAAATGGTACGCTTTCAGCGAGCATTCAGTCAGTTTTGACACCAGGTGAAGAGAATGCATGTAAAAAATGTGAAGGCCCATATCACAACAAATCATTAAAAGGCTTGCGTATTGTGACCGGTCTTAAAAATGTTGGTGGTACAAGCTATGAGAGTGGTTCAATTTTGGATCCTCAATCAGGTAAAACTTACAAGTTAAAAGGTCAATTGGCTGATGGCGGCAAAAAACTAGAGCTTCGCGGCTTTATTGGTGTTGCTGCTTTAGGTCGTAACCAAACATGGATCCGCGCCAACTAATTTGACGTGATTCCTACAAAAAGCCTGACATCGTCAGGCTTTTTTTATGACTGGTTGCTCAGTCAAAATTGAACAAGGGCAGTGCATGAGTGTGATGAAAACATTTATTTCAATGCACGGTAAGCGTTTTCATCAAAGCCAACCAATAAGTCGCTACCTGTATCGAGTACTGGGCGTTTAATCATGCTGCTATGCGCTGTTAAGCACTGAATCAAATTTTCTTCACTGGCTAAGGCTGTCTGTTGCTCTTCTTCACTGAGTTTTTTCCATGTGGTGCCTTTTTTGTTGAGAATCACATCAGCACCTTTGGCATCGAGCCATTTTTTTACGGTTTCAGCATCAATCGCTTCTTTTTTATAGTCATGAAATTCGTAGCTTAGGCCTAATTCGTTGAGCAAGTCGAAAGCTTTTTTCATGGTATTGCAGTTTTTGATGCCATAAATTTTAAGCATGAACAGGTGTCCTCAATTATTCAAAACAATAAGATAAAAAATACAATTCAGCATTATCCTACAGGCTAATTCATCAATGCTCAAAGCCCGATCGTGATGTGGATTAAGAAATAAATGTTTTGCTGTACAAGTCGCATGCTGTAAATATTAGGCATTGTCATCAAAACGACATTTTGGCGTTTTAGAATAGCCTACAGAACAAAACGAATCAGAAAAGAAAGCGATGCCATAACTAGAAAATTCAGCCTAAGGTTGCACAGTCAGAAGTAAAAATAAAGCGAGAATAAGAATTTGCTGTGCAGATCGAATTTTTAGCTGTTTTATTTGGGGGAGTCTAGAGATGTAAGGGCTAGATAAGAGAAAACCCGCATTTAATCATCCTGATCATGCGGGTCTCAGTCCAACGTCCATTGTCACATCCTTGAAAACAAGCTAAATCATTTAGTTTGTTTTTATACTTCCTTCGGCGTCCAATCCTTTTGTGTCATCCTGACATGTCCCTTTGCCGTGCGACCATAATGCTACGTTCGAGTTGTGAGATAAATCCACAAATTCGTCATGTAATGTGAGAAATAACCTCTAATTGAGTAAACAATCGTTCACTCAATTAATTGCTGAAAGCTTAAATTTTATAGTCAATAATCACTGGGGCATGGTCGCTAAACCACTCATCTTTGAATACCCAAGCATTCACGGTACGTTCTTTCCAGTCAGGTGAACATGCATGGTAGTCGATACGCCAACCCACATTTTTGGCACGGGCTTGTCCGCGGTTAGACCACCAAGAGTAAAGCTCGGCTTCTTTACGTACCTCACGGAAGGTGTCGACATAGCCAAGCTCATCATAAATATGATCGAGCCATGCACGTTCATGTGGTAAGCAGCCTGAAGCCTTTTGGTTCCCAGACCAATTTTTAATATCAATACGTTTATGCACGATGTTGTAGTCACCGCAAACAATCACTGACTTATTTTCAGCACGCCATTGCTTCAAAATTTGTTTGTATTCGTTTAAAAATAAATCTTTACGTGCCTGAGCTTCTTCACCCGATGAACCAGAAGGCAGGTAGAGCGAGCAAATATGTGCAGTTTGTCCAAGTCCTAAATCGAACTCAGCAGAAATAAAGCGGCCTTGAGTGTCTGCCAATTCAAAACCTAAACCATCTGTCACTGAAACAAAAGGTAGACGGCTATAAATCGCAGTACCGGCATAGCCTGGGCGTTCTGCAGGGAAAAGGTGTGTAAACCAACCTTCGGGTTTAAATTTATCGGTCCATTGTTCATGGGTAATGCGGCTTTCTTGCATGCAGATGACATCGGCATCTGAAGTTGCCATCCAGTCAAAAATACCTTTTTTTTCAGCGGAACGCAGGCCATTCACATTAATTGAAACGACACGTAAAATTTTTTGATCACTTGGATAGCTACTCTTTGGTATCATGCTCAGGTTTAACCTCAAACTTAAAAAAATGGAGCACCTCATGACAGCGCAAGCGGCATTTAATCCACAAGCTTTTATCGAACTCGCATTATCACGTGGTGTGCTTAAATTTGGTGAGTTTACTTTAAAATCGGGTCGTGTGAGTCCTTATTTTTTTAATGCAGGTCTACTGAACGATGGTGAAGCCTTATCATTATTGGCTTCTGGCTATGCAGCTAAATTAACACAATGCGATAATGTGGAAGTGGTCTTTGGCCCAGCTTATAAAGGTATTCCATTTGTAGCAGCTACGGCTGTCGCACTGTCACAAAACCATGGTGTGAGCGTACCTTGGGGCTTTAACCGTAAAGAAGCGAAAGACCATGGCGAAGGCGGTGTATTGGTTGGTGCGTCTGTTGAAGGTAAAAAAGTCTGGATCATTGATGATGTGATCACTGCGGGTACAGCGATTCGTGAAGTAGTAACTATTCTGAAAAATGCCGGTGCACAAATTGCGGGCGTATTGGTTGCACTAGACCGTCAAGAAAAAGGACAAGGTGATTTGTCTGCGATTCAAGAAGTACAAAAAGAACTCGAAATCCCAGTTCATGCCTTAATTACCATGAAAGATTTGATGACTTTCTTAGAGGCTAAAGGTGAAACTGAAGCTTTAGCGAAAATGGAAGCGTACCGTGTTAAATACGGCATCTAATTTTTCGGGATTTCAAAAGGCAGCTGAAGCTGCCTTTTTTACGTCTTTAAATGATGATTGTTGCATCTAACTAACAAAAAACGTGAAATATTGCTTAAAAAGTAGGCGTTAAACGTGAAGAATCAATAAAAAGCCGTCTCAGTGCGCTATTTACTGAAACGGCTTTAGTTAAAGTATTGATACTTATAGAAAATTTAAAGAATTTCGTATAACGTGTATTATGTTAATTTTAGGGAAATTTAATAAATAGAAGACTTTCATTATGAATTCCATCAGAACTTTTATTATTTTAATACATTTTACTGCTATATGTGGATGTACTGACTCTTCAGAACCTAGGTCTAAATCTTTATCAGAAAAATCGGATATTGAATATTATAAAGATATATCAAAATCAGGGGATTTAGTGACTTGGGGGATTTCATCGGATTTAATTATAAAAACAGTTGTAGGTGGTAAAAAGAATATTGAGCAAGGCATAGTTTTAAGTAACCCTTTTCTTGGGCAGTTTCCTATTAACTTCATTCCTACAGTAGAAATACTAAATGACGATGATAAAATTGAGAACGTTGCCGATTTTCAAAAGCCTATGCAATTTAATCTACTTTTGAATAATGCTAAGAATATAAAAATTAATAACTTTTATGATAGGAGTTATCAAGATCAAGTAAAAGTGCATCTACAAAATTTCAGTACACTTGATCCCATATCTTTTAAATATAAACGAACACCAAGAGAATGGATAAACTATTTAACATCACATAAATTTGTAAAATATGAAGATTCATTTAAAAAATTTGATTTAGAATGCTATTCAATAAATTTGGATTCTGATATTTCTTATCATTGTTTAGGTCATGCATCAGATCCATACCATTCTGAATTTTTAATGACAATTAATCGTAATCTTACAGACCAAATCGTAATAACCACAAAATCTGAAACACCTCTCTATCCTAACGTGAATATTGAATGGAGAATGCCTTATGAATCATTAAAAGATTGGAAAGCTGTAGATCAAAATATTTGGCGTTTATTAAAAGCTTGGAATGCTAATCAATAGAGTAACTATCGCAAAACTTCCACTATTTTTGAGTCTATTTAACATAATGGTGGTTATACGAAATGCACATGTAAGCCCAAAATAGAAATGTCCGGTTTCTCCAAAGTAAAAATGTCCGCTTTTAGAATATGCGCTTTTGCAATTTCCTTAGCGGACGGTTTGATATGTTGGTGTCTATGTCGGATAAAGAACTTAAACGATTGTCGGTCTTGCAAGAAATCTGTGATCAACGTATAACTCAATCCCAGGCTGCTCAGCTACTTCATATCTCAGAACGTCACATCAGACGCTTACTGCAGAAATACAAAGCTCAAGGTCCCGCTGCATTAGCCCATGCCGGTCGTGGCCAAATCAGCAATTCTAAACTTTCTGAAGAACTCAGACTTAAGTGTCTCAATATTGTTTCAGATCAACTTTATGGTTTCGGACCCACTTTAGCGCATGAAAAGCTCACCACCGTGCATGGATTCGATCTTTCAGTAGAAACCCTGCGTTCCTGGATGATTGCAGCCGATTTATGGATCCCTCGCTGCAAGCGCCTGAAACGACCATATCAGCCTCGTTATAACCGAGATTGTTATGGTGAATTGATCCAAATTGATGGCTCACACCATGATTGGTTTGAAGGTCGAGCACCTAAATGCTGTCTGCTAGTATTCATCGATGATGCCACAGGAAAATTGCAGCATTTACGCTTCTGTGCGTCAGAGTCAGCCTTTGACTATATGATTTCGACACGTTTATATATCGAACAGCATGGTAAGCCATTGGCATTTTACAGTGACAAACATTCAGTTTTTAGGGTGAATCAAAGTAGCAAGAAAGACACCAAGATTACCCAGTTTGGACGTGTTCTGAGCACTCTCAATATCGATATCATTTTCGCTAACTCCCCTCAAGCCAAAGGTCGTGTAGAACGAGCGAATAGAACACTTCAGGATCGTCTGATTAAGGAGATGCGTCTAGAAGGCATCAGTTCAATTGCAGATGCCAATAAGTGGCTGCCGTGCTTTATTGAGCAATTTAATCGTAAATTCGCCAAGATGGCTTTTAATCCCAAGGATCTACATCGGCCTATCGCTGAAACAGCCGAAGAATTAGATGATGTTTTTACCTGGCGTGAACCCCGCAGGGTCACGAACAGCTTGACGATTACTTATGATAAATGCGTATATATCTTGGAAAACAGCGAAGAAAATCAAAGATTGGGCGGCAAGTATCTTGAGTTCCTGGAATATCCGGATGGTACTGTAGCCATTGAATATCAGGGAAGAAAAATCAATTACAGCATCTTTGATAAATTAAGTCAGCTCAACCAGAGAGAGATCGTTGAGAATAAACGTTTGGGTTCTGTGCTGGCCCATATCCAGCAGCAACATGAGGAATTGGAGAAACAGAATAAACGTTCCCGCCTCAAGAAAAGTATGCCGAGTCGTAAAGCTCAGAAAGTTGTTATTGAACAAAGAAATTTAAATCCTGTGCTTGACTCTTGTAGTTAAAAACAGGACATTTTAAATGGTTTATCGCATAGACATTTTAATTGGTGAATAACATCTCTTCATCACACTTCTTACATTCCAACATTACCCCTAACTTTTCTTTCCGTCCTTGCTCAGTGATAACCCAAGGACGGTTTTGCCATGGAGGATCATGGCGGACATGCTGTGTATGACCACAAGCTAAAATGGCATACCAATGATTTTCATCATCCAAGGCAAAATCAACAATGGCTTGCTGCATATTAAACACCTATCTAAATTAAAATGATGCTGAAAAGGGAAAAGAGTTCATGTTGAGCAATCACAACGGCTTGAATATCGAATTGCAAAATAGACTGTGAAATTTGGTTTATTTCTGGCGCACACTTAGGCCGCGACAATTCTATTTTTCCCGCCATGTTTAGCTTTATACAGCGCTAGATCAGCACGTTGAATTGTATCTTCGTAGGTGCAATCTTCAGGCATGATGGTTGTCACTCCTATGCTCACGGTGACATGCGCGTTATCTATTGAAAACCGACTTAATTCTTTTCTGGAATGTTCATGAATCCGTTTGGCAAACTGGATGGCCTGCTCGCAGCCCGTGTTGGGCAAGGCGACCACAAACTCATCTCCACCTAAGCGGCAGGCGCAATCGGTCTTACGCAGCGTTAAACGAAGAATATCTGCGACTGCTCGGATTGCCTCATCACCAACATGATGGCCTTTGCTGTCGTTGATCTTTTTGAGGTTATCAAGATCGAACATCAAGATCGAGGTCTGTATGGAATGCCGTAGGTATGATTCATAATGTAATGCTAAGTCATGTTCTAATTTTCTTCGGTTGAAAAGACCGGTTAACTGATCTGTATGGCTGAGTTCTTTCAGCTTGATTTCCAGGTTGTGACGCGCTGAAATATTACTTGCGACCCAAAGTACAACGTCTTCTTCATCTACCGAAAAACTGAGAGCTTGGATGCGCACCTCAAACCAAATGGACTCTTCAGGACCATAATCGGGCAGACCTTTTACATCCCTATTGCTCAATTCGTACTCTTCGATGAGTAGATTTCCTGACGCTAGAGCTTGATCGATCAGTTGCATAAAAAAGTTGGCTTTATCTGGCTTGATCACATCTGAAATATAGGTACCAACAAGACCGGAACCATCGTGGTAATAACGATTATCGCGCCCGCCAAAAACTGCAACGTATTTTCCACTACGTGATATGACAAATGCAGGGTCTGGTAAAGCATCAAGAATGATAGCCATCTGCTCAATGTTGATCATCAATGAATTCTATTTTTTATTTACAATAATTAACACAATAGCTAAAAAAATAAAAAATCACGTATTTTTTAACCAAAAATAGGGCTAAGTATATTTGGAAGTAATTAATCAGGTAGCAATGCTTTGGTATTTATTTATGCAGACCTATCACATGATGTTATTAAAGCTTATTTCCATTATTGAGATAAGGCGGATGATAGAAATGTTTTGAAATATTGCATGCATCACACGAATCCATACATACACATGCAAAATCAGAATAAACAAACGAAAAATCTCGGCTATACTCGTTCATAAATTGATAATGAACAGAGCACTGAATAATGCGTGTACTTGTTGTGATGGATCCCATCGAAAATGTAAACCTAAAAAAAGATACCTCAATGGCGATGTTATGGGCAGCAGCACGTCGTGGACATGAGCTAGGCTATGCATTACAGCAAGATTTATATATCGATCAAGGCAAAGCCTTTGGTTTGATTTCACCGCTAAAAGTTTTTGAAAACTACAACCACTATTACGAACTCGGCGAAAAACAAAAAGAATCAATTGCTGCTTATGACGTGGTTTTGATGCGTAAAGATCCGCCGTTTGATATGAACTTTGTCTACACCACCTATATTTTGGAACAGGCTGAACGCGAAGGCGCATGGATTATTAACAAGCCACAAAGCCTACGTGACTGCAATGAAAAATTGTTCGCGACGCAATTCCCTGAACTTCAAGTACCGACCTTGGTGACTTCACAGCAAAGTCTGATTCGTGAATTTTTACAAGAACATGGCGATGTGATCGTGAAACCATTAGATGGCATGGGCGGTATGGGCATTTTCCGTTTATACCAAGATGGCGTAAACATTGGTTCAACCATTGAAATCCTGACCAATAACGGCACACAGCCGATTATGGCGCAGAGATACATCCCTGAAATTGTGGATGGCGACAAGCGCATCTTGATGATCAATGGCGAGCCCGTGCCGTATTGTTTGGCGCGTATTCCGCAAAATGGCGAAGTGCGTGGCAACTTGGCGGCAGGTGGTTTGGGCGAGGCGCGTCCATTGACCGAAAATGATAAAGCCATTGCAGCCAAAGTCGGACCATTCCTTCGTGAAAAAGGTTTGGTCTTTGTTGGTTTGGATGTGATTGGTAATTACGTGACTGAAATCAATGTCACCAGTCCGACCTGCGTACGTGAAATTGATGCGCAATTTGGCACCTCGATTGCCGATGATTTATTTGATGTCCTTGAGACAGGTTTAAAAGCTTAATTTTGCACTAGATTTAAAAGAGTCCTTCACGGGCTCTTTTTTGTCCTGCGCTAAGGGGAGGGGAGCTAAAAAAGCAAAAAAACTGTAAGTGAATGCAATTAAAGTGAAAAATTGTCTGATTTTTTTTCAATTCTCATAGATTAATAATAAAACTAGTTTAAACTTTTAAAATAGTAGAAAAAAACAATCATACGCCTGTTGAAAAAAAGTAAATTACCTTTCACGGTCATGCGTTTGTGATTACAATTGTTTGCTTAAAATCGAATATCATTAGCCTCTTTTTAGAATTGAAGAATTAGACAGTGACCGAAGTAACGCAAGTAAAGCCGAAACATGTCATGATGATGGCTGCCGGAACCGGTGGTCACGTCTTTCCAGCGCTCGCTGTTGCCAAAGAGTTGCAACAACAAGGCTGTGAAGTTTCTTGGCTCGCAACGCCAACAGGCATGGAAAATCGCCTGCTTAAAAATCATAATATTCCAATTTATCAAATTGATATCCAAGGCGTACGCGGCAATGGAGTCGTGCGTAAGCTGATGGCACCGTTTAAAATTCTCAAAGCTACTTTGAGTGCCATGCGTTATATGAAACAACTCAAAGTTGATGCAGTTGCAGGCTTTGGGGGTTACGTGGCTGGGCCAGGTGGCTTGGCAGCTCGTGCATTGGGCATACCAGTCATTATCCATGAACAAAATGCTGTGGCTGGGTTTACCAATACGCAATTATCGCGTGTGGCGAAAACGGTGTGTCAGGCATTTCCAAATACTTTTCCAGCTCAAGATAAAATCGTGACCACAGGCAATCCTGTACGGAAGGAAATTACAGAAATTTTAAATCCGTCATGGCGTTACCAAGAGCGTGAAAAAGCTGGGTTGCCATTACGGGTTTTAATTGTAGGTGGCTCACTGGGCGCACGTGCCTTAAATGAATGTGTGCCGGCTGCTTTGCAGCAATTAGAACAGCCCCTCAGTGTATATCATCAGTGTGGTCAAAATAATGCTGAAAGCACATTGGCTCGTTATGCAAACGCACCTGAACATATACAAGTTGAAGTTCAGCCGTTTATTGAAGATATGGCAGCAGCCTATTCTGCAGCGGATTTGATTATCTGTCGTGCTGGTGCACTAACCGTCACTGAAATTGCGACAGCGGGTGTAGCAGCCGTGTTTGTTCCTCTGCCAAGTGCAGTGGATGACCATCAAACTGCAAATGCAGGGTTCTTGGCCAATATCAATGCTGCAAAAATTTGCCCACAAGCGGATATGACCGCAGAAAGTTTAACAGCGTTGTTGAAGCCGCTGATGAATCGCCAACGACTTATGGAAATGGCGGTTAAGGCTCGACAACAGGCACAACCCGATGCGACACAGCACGTGGTTGGTTTAATTCAAGATTTGTAAAATTCGAGTAATCTATGTCTCCATCAACGCCTGCCGATCAAGCGAAAAAGCTCATTAAAGTGCCAGAAATGCGCCGTATTAAACACATCCATTTTATTGGGATTGGTGGTGCGGGCATGTGTGGTATTGCCGAAGTATTGAAAAACCAAGGCTATAAAGTTTCAGGTTCAGATATTAAAGCGTCGAAAACCACGGCTCAGCTTGAAGAAAATGGCATTCAAGTTTTCATTGGTCATGCTGCTGAAAATATTCAAGGTGCCAATGTAATCGTGGTATCAACAGCTATTGATTCTGAAAACCCAGAAGTGAAAGCGGCGATTGAAACCCGTACACCTGTCGTGCGTCGTGCAGAAATGTTGGGTGAATTAATGCGTTACCGTCATGGTATTGCCGTTGCGGGGACGCATGGTAAAACCACGACAACCAGTCTGGTGACCTGCATGTTGGCAGAAGAAAATCTGGATCCAACTTATGTCATTGGTGGTTTGTTAAATCGTACCGGTGTAAATGCTGCATTGGGTGCAAGCCGTTATATCGTGGCTGAAGCGGACGAGTCGGATGCGTCATTCCTACACTTACAGCCAATGGCAACGATTGTCACCAATATCGATGCTGACCATATGGATACTTATGGCGGTAGTTTCGATGTATTGAAAGATACCTTCGTACAATTCTTACAGCGTCTTCCATTTTACGGTTTAGCTGTGATGTGTGGTGATGATGCCAACATCCGTGAAATTATGCCGCGTATTGGTCGTCCTGTCGTGACTTATGGTTTCAATGAAGACAACGACATTCGTGCTGTTGATGTGGCTCAAGAAGGCATGCAATCACACTTTACCGTTTTGCGTAAAGACCGTGAGCCGTTACGTTTAACCATTAACTTGCCGGGTCTTCATAACATCTTAAATGCCTTGGCAGCAATTGGTATTGCAACGGATGAAGGCGTTTCTGATGCTGCGATTGCGCGTGCCTTAGAAAGCTTCAGTGGCGTAGGTCGCCGTTTCCAAGTACAAGGCGAATTTGAAGTTGAAGATGGCTTGGTGAAATTGGTCGATGACTATGGTCACCATCCAAAAGAAGTGGAAGCGACCATTAAAGCAGCACGTGCAAGTCATCCAGATCGTCGTTTGGTGATGATGTTCCAGCCACATCGTTTTAGCCGTACGCGTGACTGTTTTGATGACTTCGTCGATGTCTTGTCTCAAGTCGATCAACTGTTGTTATTAGAAGTTTATCCTGCAGGTGAAAAACCAATTGTCGGTGCGGATAGTCGTGCGTTGGCTCGAAGCATTCGTCTCCGTGGTGAGGTTGAGCCAATTCTCATCGATCCAGTAGAAGGCAACTTACAAGCAGTAATGAAAAAAGTGTTACAAGCAAATGACTTGTTATTAACACAGGGCGCAGGTAATGTTGGAGCAATCTCAATCGAACTTGCTCAAAACAATCTCTATGTAAAATGATCACCGCTGGGTGATCCAAAGTTTGTTTAGACCGTAGATAAAAGTTTAAGGATATAAACGTGTCAAATGCTTCAAAATTCGGCAAAGTTGCCGTGTTATTAGGTGGGAAATCTGCCGAACGTGAGGTTTCTCTCGATAGTGGTAAAGCTGTACTTGAAGCATTGGTGCGTTCGGGTGTAAATGCCGAAGCATTTGATCCGCAGCAACGCAGTGTGACTGAGTTGGTGGCTTATGACCGTGCATTTATCGTACTTCATGGCCGTGGTGGTGAAGATGGTCAAATTCAGGGTACTTTGGAATGGTTAAACATTCCGTACACTGGAACGGGCGTTCAAGGCTCAGCGATTGGTATGGATAAAGTCAAAACTAAACAAGTTTGGCAAGGTTCAGAACTACCGACAGCACCTTATCGTATTGTCAGCAAAGATTCAGATTTACAAGAAATTGTAGATTCAATTGGTTTGCCATTTATCATTAAGCCGGTGCATGAAGGCTCAAGCATTGGTATGAGCAAAGTTGAAAAAATTGAAGACTTTGCAACCGCAATTGCAAAAGCGACCCAGCATGATGCAGTTGTGATGGCTGAAAAATGGATTACCGGACGTGAATTTACCATTGTGATTTTAAATGGTCAGGCATTACCTGTGATTCGTTTAGAACCGCCTGCAGATGTGGCTTTTTACGATTACGAAGCGAAATATAACCGTAACGATGTGCAATATGGTATTCCATGTGGCTTGACTGAAGATGAAGAAAAGCGTCTACAAGCTTTATCTTTACGCGCTTTCCAAGCGGTAGGTGCGAGTGGTTGGGGTCGTATTGACGCGATGCAGGATGCCGAAGGAAACTTCTGGTTACTTGAGGTAAATACTGTTCCGGGTATGACCAGTCATTCTCTAGTGCCAAAAGCGGCCAATGCCGTAGGTTATAGTTTTGATGATCTTTGTGTCGCGATTTTGGAACAAACCCTAACAGGTGCGGCACACTAATTATGGCTCAACTTCCTGCGTCTATGCGCCGTAAACGTGCAGCAACGACATCGATACATGACAAACCACCGACACGTAAGGAAAAGCTTACCAATGTGGGTGGATGGCTGTTGTTGTTTATTGCATGTGTGGTCTTGATTGCCGGAATTTGGGGGCTATATAAAGTCATGACGGATGCACGTGTGGCTGAACTTGATGTGGTGGGTGTGCGGAGCGCCCAAGAAAAACAACAAGTGATGTCATACGTTTCACCGATGATGACTCAAAATTATTTTACCTCTGATTTACGTGTCATTCGTGACCGTACTTTAGAAATCTCTTGGGTCGATCGCGTGGTGGTATCGCGTGCTTGGCCAAATGCAATTCGTGTACGGGTGATGCCGCGTCAAGCGATTGCACGATGGGGAACTGGGCGACTGTTAAGCGACAGTGGTGATGTATTTGCCGAATTAACTCCGACCAATCATCAGAATTTGCCGTTATTGCATGGGCCGACGAGTCAGTCCAAAATGATGATGCGTCGCTATAATGAAATTAATCAATTATTTATTCCTGTTGGCATTCGTTTAAAAGAATTATATTTAACAGAACGAATGACTTGGTTTATGCAGTTTGATTCAGGCTTACGTGTGATTGTCGATCAGGATCAGACCATGAGTAAGTTGCAGCGTTTAAGTTATCTCGCACACAGTGACTTAAAACCTGTTTGGCCACGAATTTCTGCCATCGATTTGCGCTACCGAAATGGTTTAGCGATTCAATGGAAAAACTCTGTGCCAGCAAAGTCGGTAAATGGTCAGTTTGTTGTAACCAGTGATGACATAGGCATTGCGAATGCAGCGCCTGTAAAGCCATAATGATCGGCTTTATAAGTAGAGGCTTTAAGCCATAAATTAAACAAACATGTGAATGGTAGTAGTAAATAATGAATGAAGCTGTTCCCTCGGTTGTTGCGATTGACATTGGGACACACAAAGTTTCAGTTTTGATTGGTAAGGTACACGCGCCAGACAATATCCAAGTGGTAGGGATGGCGACCGCTCGTAACCGCGGCATGAATAAAGGGAAAATTGTCAGTCTCGATAAAGTTGTTACCGCAATTAAAAATGCAGTGCAGGAAGCGGAAGATATGGCGGAATGTCGTGTACATTCTGCGTGGATTTCCATTCCAAGTGCTGAACTAAAAAGTTTTTATGCCTCTGGTCGCACTCCAATTGAAAATAATGACCATGCGATTACCACCAATGAAGTGGTGCGTGCATTAGAACTGGCCAAAGCCAGTCATTTAACGTCTGACCACTATTTGGTGAGTGCTGTACCTTTAGGTTTTGAACTAGATGATGAACCTGAGTGGGTATTAAACCCGATTCGCATGTCAGCACGGAGTATGACAGGGCATTATCATTTGATGATGTTGCCCATCAGCACCATGCAGAATTTGGATCGTGCATTAAAAGGCGCCAATATTGGTGTTGAACGCATGGTCATTTCATCATTAGCAACAGCTGAAGCCAGTTTGCTTAAAGATGAAAAAGAATATGGTGTGTGCTTGGTCGATATTGGTGCAGGTACGACCAATATCGCGGTGTATTTAGATGGTCGCTTGGCGATGACACATACCTTGCAACGTGGCGGTGAGCATGTAACACGTGATATTGCTGCTGTATTGCAAACCACAACAGAAGAAGCGGAACGCATTAAGCTGTTGTATGGTTGTGTCGACCTGAAAGTGGTTAAACCTGAAAGTATGATTCAGTTCCAAGGGATTGATGGTCCACAAACCATTAGCCGTATTGAACTGACCGAAATCATTATTGCGCGCTATGAAGAAATCTTTAATCAAGTGCGTAATGAGTTGGTGGATCATGGTGCGATTCATGGTTTATACCATGGTGTTGTACTCACAGGTGATGCCTGCCAAATTGAAGGGATGGTGACATTTGCGCGTCGGATGTTAGGTGTTTCTGCACATTTAGGTAATCCACCTATGCAAGTGTATGCTGATGATCAACAGCAAGCCGCTTTACGTCGTTCACAATACGCGACTGCCGCAGGTCTGTTAATTTTCAGTCAAAGTGAAACACAAGATACGATCGTTGAGCCAGAAGATACGGAAAAACTTTCAGTATTGAATCGGGTAAAACGTGCATGGTCGGGCTTCAATGACACCTTGAAGTCGATCTTTTAAGTTGAAATATTTGGGAATATTGTTGGGAAGTTGTACGGATTATTGCTTGTACTTGACAAGCTGGAACTTGGACAGCATTCTAAAAAACAATTTTTATTAAGATCAAGGCAGTATACGGGCTGAAGTGTCTGCCAATTATGGATTAGGAATTTTTTAGGCATGGCCTCATTTGAATTTTTAGAAGATGATCAAAGCGACAGCAACGGTCAAGCCCGTTTCACAGTATTCGGTGTAGGTGGTGCTGGCGGTAACGCTGTGCAACATATGTTGGAATCAGATATCGAAGGTGTAAAATTTGTTTGTGCCAATACAGACAAACAGGCACTCGACCGCATGAATGCACAATTTAAAATCCAACTCGGCGAGCAAAGTACGCGTGGTTTGGGTGCAGGTGCAAATCCACAAGTGGGTCAAACTGCTGCTGAAGAAAGCCGTGAGTTGATTCGCCAACACCTTGAAGGTACGGACATGGTGTTTGTGACTGCAGGTATGGGTGGTGGTACAGGTACAGGTGCTGCGCCAGTTGTTGCTGAAATTGCCAAAGAAATGGGTATCTTAACTGTAGGTGTGGTGACGACTCCGTTTAACTTTGAAGGTAAACGTCGTCAGCAGTCTGCTGAGAAAGGTATTGAAGCACTTGAGCAACATGTTGATTCTCTGATTATTATTCCGAACCAACGCCTGCTAAAAGTGTTCCGTGATATCTCGATGAAAGATGCTTACAAAAAAGCAGACGACGTACTGTTAAATGCTGTACGTAGTATCTTCGATCTTGTGGTGCGTCCTGGTCATATCAACCTTGACTTCGCCGATTTGAAAACTGCGATGAGTACACGTGGTTATGCCATGATGGGTGCAGGTTCTGGTCGTGGTGAAAACCGTGCACGTCAAGCTGCTGAACAAGCGATCCGTAGTCCATTGTTAGATAACGTGACCATCATGAATGCAAAAGGCATTTTGATTAACGTTACAGGTGGCGATGACGTAACTTTCGGTGAAATTGAAGAAATCACTGATGTGGTGAACCAAATTGTGGATCTTGATGAAGGTCAAGTGTTCTACGGTACGGTATTTGATCCAGATGCACGTGATGAAATTAGTGTAACGGTGATCGCAACGGGTTTAACTCGTAATTCTGCCGATTCTGCTGAGCCAGTGAAACGCCCTGTCGCACAAGCAACGCGTACAGTCGCTTCTGCACAAGCACCTGTAGATGAAGATGATGTACCAGCGATTCAACGTCAGCACAATGAAGCAGCTGCTCCGGCGGCTGCGGCGGCGTCAGCATCGAATTCACGCCCTACGCCAATGAGTATTCAAGACTACTTGAAAAATCAGCAACGTAAATAAAACAAATTCAATGACTTAGGTGTCTATTGATTACAAAAGGTAGTTGAACAGCTACCTTTTTGTTTTTTATCAATGGCTAAATATGCTAACGTATAGCGGTTTTGTGAACTGATGATAGAAGACACATGTTGAAACAACGTACCCTGAAACGCATCGTGAAAGCGAGTGGCATCGGACTGCATAGTGGGCAAAAAGTGATGATTAACTTTGTGCCACATCATGCCGATGGGGGCATTGTGTTTCGTCGTATCGACTTAAATCCACCGATTGATATTCCAGCTGATGCTATGCTGATTCAAGAAGCATTCATGTGTTCTAACTTGGTGCAAGAAAACGCCAAGGTGGGCACAATTGAGCACATTATGAGTGCGATTGCTGGTTTAGGGATTGATAACCTGATTGTGGAAGTGTCGGCGTCTGAAGTGCCTATTATGGATGGGAGTGCAGGCCCGTTCATTTATTTGCTTATGCAAGGTGAACTACAAGAACAAAATGCACCTAAAAAATTCATAAAAATACTTAAACCTGTCGAAGCACTGATTGATGATAAACGTGCTGCCTTTCAACCGCATGACGGTTTCCAATTAAATTTTACGATTGATTTTGACCATCCTGCATTTAAGAAAGAATTTCAATCGGCAACCATCGACTTTTCAACCGAAACATTTGTCTATGAAGTCAGTGAAGCGCGGACTTTTGGCTTTATGAAAGATTTGGATTATCTCAAAGCCAATAATTTGGCTTTGGGGGCGAGTCTCGAAAATGCCATTGGCGTAGATGAAAATGGTGTGGTCAATGAAGAGGGTTTACGCTTCTCGGATGAGTTTGTTCGTCACAAAATATTAGATGCTGTGGGTGATTTATATTTGCTTGGTCATCAAATTATTGCGAAATATGATGCCTATAAGTCAGGTCATGCATTAAATAATCAGTTATTACGCAATGTCAAAAGTGATCCAGATAGCTATGAAATTGTAACATTTGATGACATTAATGATTGCCCAATTAGTTATGTGAATGTGACATAAGTCATTGTCTTATAATAGTGATGTTATATTGTATCATTTGTAAGTGTTAAGTCTGTCACATTCTGAGCATTCAAATTTGTCTGTTACAACTGGGTGGTTACTTTTTATTGCTTGCCAAACGCAGCATTGCTTGGCTAAGCTTAGGGTCGCTCACAAAGTCAGCAGCATTACGGAGTAAATCCTGAGTTTCTGTACTGAGGGTTCTTGAAATTTTTTCAGGGGAATGGGGCGTTGGAGACGGAGTTCTCAGACGGACTTGAATCTTGTGCAAATCCTTGAATTCGTATATTTGTGATAATTGTGCAATATATTGCTTTTGCAAATAGGCCAACTGACTAATCAGTGCCTGATTTTCTCCAGTTAATATAAGTACACCATTTATATAACAAACAACTTGCCATTGATCCGGTTGGGGCAATAGCGGTTGAACAATTTTCGTAAGTTTCTGCCATACAGCAACTTGCGTTGAGAGAAACGACAAGTTTCCTGTTTTTATGTGTTTTCTTGTTGGTTGAAAGACGTTGACAGGTTCTGACATACATATTTCCTACATGTTTATGTCTTAATCTTATGCGCTCCTTTTGGCTGATATCAAGGACGAAATCACACAAGGAACGAAAGAGAACAGTTTATAGAGGTTTTTTATGCATTTACGACGTATTTTATTGGCGTTTTCATTGGCAGCTTCGGCCGCTTCAGTCGCTTTTGCAGATTTAGTTGAATTAAATCAAGCAGACTCATCATCAGATCGTATTGAACAGTTAACTCGCACCTTGTCTCAAGGTGCTTACTCTGAAAGCAATGATATTGATGTTCCAGCGGAAACGAAGTTGAATGTTCAAATTCGTGAAAAATCAATTGAACTCAACAATGCGACAATCGCAAAAAAATACGGTTCAAGCAATTCCTCTAAAAACTATTCAGCAAGTTCAAATAATCCATATTCATGGTTAATTGCCCACCCACTTCCAGACATGAAGCGTGTAAGTTCAAACTATGGTGGTCGTACCATGGGTGGCCGTGCAGAAAATCATTCAGGTTTAGATCTTTCTGCGGCTAGTGGCACACCTATTTATGCAACGGGTCCAGGCATTGTAACAAAGTCAGGTTGGGGCACAGGTTATGGTCAATATGTTGAAATTAACCATGGTAATGGTTACCTGACACGTTATGCACATGCATCACGCTTAATTGCACGTGTAGGCGACCGTGTTGCTGCGGGTGAGCATATTGCTAACGTTGGTTGTACTGGTCGTTGTACTGGCCCACATTTACATTACGAAGTAGTGAAAGATGGTCAACGTAAAAATCCATCAACGTATTTAGCGATGTTACCATAAGCACATATAACATCCTATATACGAAGCCATTGTCTGAACCTCTACAGACAATGGCTTTTTTATTTATCGCTAATAACTATAAAATTATCATTTTAAAAAATATTGTCTGTATGAAAAATGGCGAAAATTGACCCAAAAATGTAAATTTGTGTAATTGTTAATCAATGAGTATTTAGTAAATAAATAACAGAGCTATTTCGTATTCATTTGTGGCGATAACTGAGCCTAGCCAAAATATGGTACTAATAGAGCCATATATTTAGCACATAGGATAGGTGAAGTATGGCGTTTTATGGCGATACAGATGCGCAAGAAACCCAAGAATGGCAGGACGCATTTGATTCAGTTTTACAGCACATGGGAACTGACCGCGCTGCATTTTTGCTTGAAAAACTCTATCAACAAGCGATTGCTAAGCACGTTCCCATTCAGCGACTAAATACTCCTTACTTAAATACCATTTCAGTTGAAGAACAGCCGCCTATGCCAGGTGATTCGGATATGGAGCGCCGTATTCGTGCGCTGATCCGCTGGAATGCCTTAGCGATGGTACTGCGTGCCAATAAAACAGGTGATGACTTAGGTGGTCACTTGGCAAGTTTTGCATCATCTGCAACTTTATATGACGTGGGCTTTAACCACTTCTTCCGTGCCAATAGCGACAGCTTTGGCGGTGACATGATCTATTATCAAGGTCACTGTGCACCGGGTATCTATGCACGTTCGTTCTTAGAAGGTCGTTTGACTGAAGAACATTTAAATAATTTCCGTCGTGAAGTGGGGGGTAAAGGTTTGCCGTCATACCCACATCCGTACTTGATGCCAGATTATTGGCAGTTCCCAACCGTATCGATGGGTCTAGGCCCAATCATGTCGATCTATCAAGCACACATTCAAAAGTACTTGATGAACCGTGGCCTGATCAAAGAAGAAAACCGTAAAGTTTGGGCTTACCTCGGTGATGGTGAAATGGATGAACCTGAAAGTACAGGTGCCATTTCACTTGCAGGTCGTGAAAAGCTCGACAACCTAATTTGGGTCGTGAACTGTAACTTACAGCGTCTAGATGGCCCAGTTCGTGGTAACGGTAAAATTATTCAAGAACTTGAATCATTGTTCCGTGGTGCAGGCTGGCGGGTAATTAAAGTGGTATGGGGTCGTCATTGGGATCCGCTACTGGCAAAAGATGATTCAGGTGCCTTAAAAGCGGTGATGGAAGAAGCGGTCGATGGTGACTTCCAACGCTATCAAGTGAAAGGCGGTGCGTATACGCGTGCACATTTCTTTGGTAAGTATCCTGAAGCTGAAGAGTTGGTGCGCAACTTAAGCGATGAAGATATTGATAACCTGAACCGTGGTGGTCATGACCCATTCAAAGTGTATGCGGCTTATGCCGAAGCGATGAAGGAAACGGGTCAGCCAACAGTTATCTTGGCAAAAACAGTCAAAGGTTATGGTTTGTCGGAAGAGATTGAAGCAGTCAATAAGACGCATCAAATCAAGAAAATGCAGCTTGAGTCGTTGAAATACGTGCGTAACCGTTTCAACTTGCCATTTACCGATGAACAGCTTGAAGAAGTGCCATTCTACCGTCCAAGTGAAAATTCACCTGAAATTAAATACATGAAAGCACGTCGTGAGGCATTGGGTGGTTATTTACCTGCACGTCGTAAAGAAAGCGAGCAGCTGGCGATTCCTGAATTGTCTGTGTTTGATGCGGTACTCAAAGGCAGTGGCGGTAAAGAGCAATCGACGACCATGTTGATGGTACGTTTGATTTCATCATTATTGAAAGAAAAAGCCATTAAAGATCGTGTCGTACCAATTGTGCCAGATGAAGCGCGTACTTTCGGTTTGGAAGGTATGTTCCGTCAGTTGGGGATCTATGCTGCGCATGGTCAAAAATATACCCCTGAAGACCAAGAACAGTTGATGCATTACCGTGAAGCTAAAGATGGTCACATGTTACAAGAAGGGATTAACGAAGCGGGTGCGATGAGTGCTTGGGCTGCGTTAGGAACCAGTTATTCAACCAATAACTTGCCAATGATTCCGATGTATATGTACTACTCGATGTTCGGTTTCCAGCGTATTGGCGATATTGCATGGGCTGCAGGTGATGCGCAGGCGCAAGGCTTCTTGCTCGGTGCAACTGCGGGTCGTACAACACTGAACGGTGAAGGTTTACAGCACCAAGATGGTCATTCACATATCTTGGCAAATACGATTCCAAACTGTATTTCTTATGACCCATGTTTTGGTTATGAGTTGGCAGTGATCGTACATGATGGTTTAAAACGCATGTACGTGAACCAAGAGCGCGTGTTCTATTACTTAACAGTAATGAATGAAAACTACGAACACCCTGCTATTCCTGAAGGTGCTGAAGAAGGCATTAAACGTGGTATGTATCTCTTCGAAGAAGATGAGAAAGCAACGGTTCAGTTGATGGGTTCAGGTGTGATTCTGCGTGAAGTGATTAAAGCGGCGAAAATCCTTCGTGATGAATATCAAATTCATTCAAACGTGTGGAGCGTCACTAGCTTTAACGAATTAGCTCGTGATGGTATGGCGTGTGAAGAATACAACCGCCTACATCCATTGGCTGAAGATACGAAAGAAGCTTGGATCTCTCAATTACTTCGTGAAAAAGACGGTATTGTGGTATCGGCAACCGATCACATGCGTGCTTATAGCGAACAAATCCGTGCTTATCTTCCAGACAATCGTCCGTTCGTTGCATTAGGTACAGATGGTTATGGTCGTTCAGATACACGTGGCAACTTACGTAGCTACTTTGGTGTCGATGCCGCACATATTGTGGTAGCAACATTGAAAAAACTCGCGGATGAAGGCGAAGTTGATGCGCGTTTAGTCAAAGATGCTATCTCAAGCTTTGAACTAGATACTGACCGTCCAGTGGCATGGGCTCCGCAGGAAACGCCGGAACTGCATGCTGTGGCTGACTACAAAGAGGAGAACTAATCATGCAAATTACGACTCCTGATATTGGTGTAGATAAAGCAACGGTCGCTGAGATTTTAGTGAAAGTCGGCGACAGCATTAGCGTCGACGACAGCATTGTGTTGTTAGAGTCTGATAAAGCCTCTGTTGAAGTGCCAAGCACTTCGGCAGGCGTGGTGAAAAGCATTGCAGTCAATCTAGGTGACAGTGTTGCTGAAGGTGCTGTGCTGATCGAGTTAGAAGAAGAAGGTCAAAGTGCTGCTACAGCTGAGCCAGTACAAAATGCAACGGAAGACCAAGCAGCAGAACCAACTCCGGTTGTGGAAGCAGAACAAACTGCAGCAGCATCTGTTGCAGCCAATGCTCCTCAGTCGCAAAGCATCGATGTGCAAGTTCCTGATATTGGCGTAGAAAAAGCTACGGTAAGTGAGATTTTGGTCTCTGTTGGTGATGAGATTGATGTCGATCAAAGTATTATCGTGGTGGAATCAGACAAAGCGACAGTCGAAGTCCCAAGTACTGTATCAGGCCGTGTTGAATCGATCACAATCAGTGCTGGCGATGTAGTGAAAGAAGGTGTAGTGATTTTAACGGTGAAAACGGCGGCTTCATCTGCTGCGGTTGAATCGGCTGCTGTGCAAGAAACTGCACAGCCTGTTGCTGCACCTGTTGTTGCAGAAGCAACACCAGCGCCGTCTACGGCTGCGGCGTCTGGACCTGTTGATATTGCAGTGCCTGACTTAGGTGTTGATAAAGCAGCAGTGGCTGAAATTTTAGTCGCTGTGGGTGATGTGGTTGAAAAAGACCAAAGCATCATCGTGGTGGAATCAGACAAAGCAACGGTAGAAGTGCCAAGCTCTACCGCTGGTAAAATCACCGCGATTCATGTCCAGTTAGGGCAAAGTGTCTCTGAAGGCGTCGCTTTAGTGACGATAGAAGCCGAAGGTCAAGCTGTTGCAGCACCCGCACAAGCAGCGAAACCTGCACCAGCTGTAGCACAGCCTGCGACAGTTGCACCTACAGCTGAAAGCAAAGTTGAAGCAGCTCCACAATCACAAGGCGCAGATAAACTCACCAAAGAGCAAAATGCTGCCAATGCCAAAGTGTATGCAGGACCGGCCGTTCGTAAGCTTGCACGTGAATTGGGTGTGGTTTTGGCAGAAGTCAAAGCATCTGGCCCGCATGAGCGTTTAATGAAAGAAGATTTATTCGCTTATGTGAAAACCCGTTTGACCACTCCGCAAGTTGCACCTGCAGCTCAAGCTGTGGCACAGGTTTCAGGCTTGCCGAAATTGCCAAGCTTTGATGCTTTTGGTGGTGTGGAAGAGAAAGTTTTGACACGTTTACAACAAGTGTCGATTCCGCAATTGTCTTTAAACAATTTTATCCCGCAAGTGACGCAATTCGATGCTGCGGATATTACCGATCTTGAAGCTTGGCGTAATGATTTAAAAGCTAACTTTAAGAAAGAAGGTATTGGCTTAACCATTATGGCTTTCATCATCAAAGCAGTGGCTTATTTGTTGAAAGAAGAGCGTGAATTTGCAGGTCATTTGTCTGATGATGGCAAGTCAGTATTGCTACGCAATGAAATCCACATGGGGATTGCCGTTGCCACGCCTGATGGTTTGACCGTGCCTGTACTGCGTAATCCAGATCAAAAATCGATTAAGCAGATTGCAATTGAGCTGGGTGAGCTGAGTCAAAAAGCACGTGACAAAAAACTATCGCCAAAAGATCTACAAGGTGCGAATTTTACCATTACCAGTTTGGGTTCAATTGGTGGCACGGCATTTACACCGTTGGTCAACTGGCCACAGGTGGCGATTTTGGGTATTTCACCTGCAACCATGCAGCCAGTATGGAATGGTGAAAGCTTTGATCCACGTTTGATGCTGCCGCTGTCATTGTCATACGATCACCGTGTGATTAATGGAGCGGACGCTGCACGTTTTGCCAATAAACTGACGAAGCTGCTCAAAGATATCCGAACTTTATTGATCTAATCTGACCTGTTTAAGTTTCAAAATGAACCCTGCTTTGGCAGGGTTTTTTTATGGCGTGGTGGTGGACTGACAAAGCCAATCAGGAAGTTCAATGGGTGAAGGGTAGAGCTTTAATGCCGAGTTTGCGTTGAGGTTATAAGTGAGTGGAAGTGTACGATGTGGGTGCGCCGTCGACCAAAGCTTTTGTCGTAAATGTTCAAAGCGTTGGAAGTCTTTTAAAAATAAGCCCCAAAACTTTTCATAATGCTCCAGTTCTTGCACATGTTGATGCTGATACGCATGTGTTTGGCCCTGTTGGTGCTGGAAGTCATAGCCCATCAGCCAAATACGTTGCGGTTGAAAGAGATGTGCGAGTGAATAGGCTTGAAGGCCGCAATTATTACCATACACAAAGTACGGTGAATGAAATAACTCCGCTTGCGTATCGATGCGCACGGTTTTGAAGTTAATCACTTCATGTTCAGGATATGGACGGTTGTGACCTAAACCACATCCGCTAATGATGTCACCTTGAAAGCAGGCTTTGAGCATGGGTTGATAGTGTAACCACCACGCATAATCTGAATGATGGGCAATTTGAGCCTGAGGAAGTTGAAGAAAACTTTGATTACAGCAAATGATTAGCAGCTTTTTTGAGGGCTGAATGGTGGTTAAGTCAAAACTGAGTTGAGACGGGCCGCCTGCAATGATTAATACATCCTGCACATGCATATAGTGTTGAATAAATTCTTGAAATTTTTGATTATTGTTTTGCATATCAAATTGAGTCATCGAAAATTAAAATTGCGAAAACATGCATTCCTCGCTAGAATAGCATTACTTCATTGGGGAGTAGCCGCTTTTTACGCAAAGTAAAAAGGTGATGGTCAACATATTTGCTCTAAAACGAGCATGGTCATCATAGCAAAGAACCAAATGAGCTCTTCGTAGCTTTCTTTTGTTGGCAAGACCTTTGATTTATCACTCTGCACATTGGCTAGCAGGAGGGATAAGTCATCGGTATATGTTATTGCTAGCCAGAGAAATGCACCATGTTAACCGCTTTCTTCATTTCCCTTGCTGTTGTTGCCCTGTCAGAAATGGGCGATAAAACACAACTACTTGCCTTACTGCTTGCTGCACGTTTTCGTAAACCCGTTCCGATCTTAATTGCAATTTTCCTCGCGACTGTGGTGAACCACGGGGTTTCTGCTGTGTTGGGTCAATGGATTACCACTGTTTTAAGTCCAACCGTTTTATTGTGGATCGTTTCTCTGGGCTTTATTGCCATGGCGGTGTGGATGTTGATCCCCGATCAATTGGATGATGAATCTGAAAGTATCAATAAGTGGCAAAAATATGGGGTATTTGGTGCCACTTTCGTTTTGTTCTTCTTGGCTGAAATTGGAGATAAAACCCAAATTGCCACAGTCGCACTGGCTGCACGTTTTGACAGTATTGGATGGGTCACATTAGGGACGACACTAGGCATCATGTTGGTTAATGCGCCTGCGGTATTTATTGGCAACAAACTAGCAGAAAAACTACCGATTTCACTGATTCATAAAATTGGCGCCTTGGTATTCTTGGTGATTGGTTTGGCTGCGTTGGCACAACACTATTTATTTTAAATAGCAATCTCACCATATTAAAAAACATATGAAATCCTGAGTTAAAAACTCAGGATTATTTGCCAATAAATGAGACCCAATTCACTGATATTTCAGATAATATTGACTGAATATTTATTGTAAGTTTCCCTAAATAAATATATGTTATTCACCTATAGAATATATATTTTTTGATAAAAAATTTGGGGAATTGGAATGGCTTTCGAACGCACAACATCACAGGTACTTTATGATGATGGAAAGCATAAATGTATTAGCTTTACCAGTTTGGTAAAAGGCGAGGGCGTACAGGCGAACCAGTTCCTGATTTTGGATAATGAGCGCGCAGCGGTGCTCGATCCGGGTGGTGACTTGACCTATGTCCCACTGACTATGGAACTGAATAAATATACCCGTTTGACCAATCTTGACTATGTGATGGCCTCGCATCAGGACCCAGACATTATTACCTCGATGCCACGTTGGTTGGTTTATACCGAGGCCAAAGTGGTGGCATCTAAACTGTGGGCGCGTTTCTTACCACATTTAAACTCTGCATTTATGAGTGACCGGATGAAAGGCAACTGGTTGGATCGTCTGATCGAACTGCCAGATCATGGTCAGGTGATTCCATTAGGCAACAGTCATTTGGTGGCTGTTCCTGCACATTTCCTACATTCGGTTGGTAACTTCCAATTTTATGACCCGATTGCCAAAATTTTATTCTCAGGGGATATGGGCGCATCTATGGTGGATGATGCCTCTAAACCTTTAGAAAATTTTGCCGCTCATATTCCTAAAATGAAAGGCTTCCATCAGCGCTACATGTGTTCGAACAAAGTGATCCGTCTGTGGGTCAACATGGTACGGACGATGGATGTGGAAATGATCGTACCGCAGCACGGCACGCCATTTATTGGTAAAGAACAGATCAACCAATTCTTAGATTGGATCGAAACCTTGCAGTGTGGTGTCGATTTAATGGATGAAACAGTCTTTACTTGCCCAGTATAATGACTTGAAAATTCAGAAAAAATAATTGAGTTTGCAGATAACATTTTTTAGTATTTTTCGTCCATAAAATAAGCTTTTAGATGACGAGAATAGATAAAAATGTTGTCTCAAATACCGACTCAGGATGCATGTTTAACCTGTGGAGCATGTTGTGCCCACTATCGCGTTTCTTTTTATTGGGCAGAAGGGCTGAATATGCCCGAACATTATACTGAGCCGGTTAATGCCGTGTATTCATGTATGGCGGGCACCAATCAAACACAGTCTCGTTGTATCGCTTTGGGTGGGAAAATTGGGCAAGCAGTGAGTTGTAGGGTGTACGAGGCACGTAGTTCATCTTGTAAAGAAGTTCAAATCGCCGATGAGCAATGTAATAAAGCACGCATCGCGCATCAAATGATTCCATTGATCAGTATTCCACTGCATGACGCTGAAAATGACGAAGATTTCGATCAAGTCAGTTAAGGCTTTATTTCCAGAATAAATTTATTGAAATCTAAGAGGTAGAATCTTCGGATTCTGCCTGTATTGCACTGGATGCTGACCAACCCCCAGAGTATTCTTGCTGAAAACAGCATATTTGATGGTTAATATTGAAAACTCCGTAAAGAATTGCCGCAATTAAAATGAAAATTGAACGGAAATTTGTATATAATGGCTCACGGAAATTACCAGCGAGACTGTTATGTTGACCATCGTTCAAGAAGCCCTAACCTTTGATGATGTCTTATTACTCCCTGCCTATTCTACTGTTCTCCCAAAAGATGTCTCTCTTAAGACACGTTTCACACGTGGCATCAATTTGAATATTCCACTTGTTTCTGCTGCGATGGATACTGTGACTGAATCACGTATGGCGATTGCAATGGCGCAAAACGGTGGTATCGGTATCCTGCATAAAAACATGGATATTGCTGCACAAGCTGCAGAAGTTCGCCGCGTGAAAAAATTTGAAGCAGGTATGGTGAAAGACCCAATTACCGTTACACCAGAAACGACTGTACGTGAGTTGATTGCTTTAACTCAAGCAAATAACATCAGCGGTGTACCAGTGGTGAAAGACGGTCAAGTGGTGGGTATTGTTACTGGTCGTGACACTCGTTTTGAAACCAATCTTGAGCAACCTGTTAGTAACATCATGACAGGCCATGATCGTTTGGTGACTGTTCGTGAAAACGAATCAAAAGAAAACATCCAAGCATTACTTCAAAAGCACCGTATTGAAAAAGTCCTTGTTGTAAATGACAACAACGAACTGAAAGGTTTAATCACGGTTACTGATTTCCGTAAAGCTGAAAACTATCCAAACAGCTGCAAAGATGACTTAGGTCGTTTACGCGTTGGTGCTGCAGTTGGTACAGGTGCAGAAACACCAAGCCGTGTAGAAGCATTGGTAGAAGCGGGTGTTGATGCGATTGTTGTTGATACTGCACATGGTCACTCTGCAGGTGTAATTGAACGTGTACGTTGGGTTAAAGCCAACTATCCACAAGTTCAAGTGATTGGCGGTAACATCGCGACTGGTGATGCAGCACTTGCATTATTAGATGCTGGCGCAGATGCAGTGAAAGTGGGTATTGGCCCGGGTTCAATCTGTACTACACGTATTGTGGCTGGTATTGGTATGCCGCAAATCTCTGCGATTGACAGCGTTGCCAATGCACTAAAAGATCAAATTCCATTGATCGCAGACGGTGGTATCCGTTTCTCTGGTGATATGGCAAAAGCGATTGGTGCAGGCGCGAGTACCATCATGGTAGGTTCATTGATGGCGGGTACGGAAGAAGCACCGGGCGAAGTTGAATTCTTCCAAGGTCGTTACTACAAAGCGTATCGTGGTATGGGTTCATTGGGTGCGATGGCAGGTGCAACAGGTTCTGCTGACCGTTATTTCCAAGACTCAAAAGCAGGCGCTGAAAAACTTGTACCAGAAGGTATTGAAGGTCGCGTACCGTACAAAGGCCCAATGGGTAACATCGTTCATCAAATGATGGGTGGTTTACGTTCATCTATGGGTTATACCGGTTCTGCGGTGATCGATGACTTACGTAAAAATGCACAGTTTGTCAAAATTACTGCGGCAGGTATGTCTGAATCTCACGTACATGACGTGACTATTACTAAAGAAGCACCAAACTACCGTGTTGGTTGATATTTAGTAGCTTTTAGCCGAAAAGGCCGTCATTAATATGACGGCCTTTTTGTTTTTGGTGTAAAGTATTTGCAGTAAAAAGTGATGATTAAGATCACCATTAAGAAGTGAGTACAACATGAGTTATTTTGGTACAGATGGCATTCGTGGCAAATTCGGTGAATTGCCTATTACCCCTGAATTTGCATTAAAACTAGGATTTGCCGCAGGTAAAGTATTAAAACAATACAGTAAAAAAGCAAAGCCCATCGTTGTACTAGGTAAAGATACCCGATTATCGGGCTATATTTTAGAGTCAGCATTACAAGCCGGTTTAAACGCAGCAGGTGTTTATGTTCATTTGTTGGGTCCATTACCTACACCCGCAATTGCCCATTTAACCCGTGCATTACATGCCAGCTTAGGCATCGTGATCTCGGCGTCGCATAATCCGTATTTTGACAATGGTATTAAGTTCTTCTCGAGCGAAGGTAAAAAATTGCCGGATGAAATTCAAGAAGCCATTAACAAAGAACTTGAAAATGACTTGGTGATCGAAGACCCTGCAAACTTAGGTAAAAGTGTGCGTGTAAAAGATGCCAATGGTCGTTATATCGAGTTTTGTAAATCAACCTTCCCGTACCATTTTGACCTGACAGGCTTAAAAATTGTGGTGGACTGTGCCAATGGTGCAGCTTATAGCGTCGGCCCTTCGGTGTATCGTGAACTCGGTGCAAAAGTGATTGCGCTGTTTAACGAACCGGATGGTTTAAACATCAATAAAGACTGTGGTTCGACGCATCCTGAATTTTTACAAAAAGCCGTTGTTGAACATCAGGCGGATTTAGGGATTGCTTTTGACGGTGATGCCGACCGTGTGATTATGGTGGATAAAAACGGTCAGCAAATTACTGGTGACCATATTCTGTATATTTTAGCCACTCAAGCGAGTCAAAAGCCTGCGGGTATCGTGGGTACTGTGATGAGCAATATGGCGCTTGAAATTGCTTTAGATCAAGCCAATGTGCCTTTGCTTCGTGCTAAAGTTGGTGACCGCTATGTTCTACAAGGCCTAGAAGAAAAGGGCTGGGTAACGGGCGGTGAGCCATCAGGTCATATCTTGACTTTGGACAAGAGCACCACAGGTGATGCGATCATTGCTTCACTTCAGGTGTTAACGGTGATGGTTGAGCAAGGTAAAGCTTTGCATGAATTGGTGGAAGGGTTTGAGTTATTACCAAATGTCTTGGTGAATGTTCGCTTGGCTGCGATGTTTGATCCCTACGCTGTACCTGCACTGGTGAGCGAGTTTGAAAAAGCTGAAGCTCAGCTTAAAGGGCGTGGTCGCATCTTGATTCGTAAATCAGGCACAGAGCCGGTGATTCGTGTCATGGTTGAAGGTAATGACCTTGAAGAAGTCACCGCGTTAGCAAATCATTTGGCTGATGCTGTTCGTGCCAATGCAGCTTAAATCAAGAGGGGAAATTGCATGAATGATGTGATTAAGGACTTAAGTGAACTGCGTTTAACTTATCAAAAAGGTGAGTTGCATGAAGATCAGGTGAACCGTGATCCACATGAGCAGTTTT
Organism: Acinetobacter sp. YH12144; assembly: GCF_013418345.1. Classification (NCBI taxonomy): domain Bacteria; kingdom Pseudomonadati; phylum Pseudomonadota; class Gammaproteobacteria; order Moraxellales; family Moraxellaceae; genus Acinetobacter; species Acinetobacter sp. YH12144. The sequence goes on from NZ_VPCD01000011.1 coordinate 93,729, forward strand.
TATTATGGTTTAACCATGCCTTAGCAGCACAATTGCATGAACCCTATGCCATGTCTTTGGCGACGGCAAATGCCCAAGGTCGTCCGCATGTGCGGACGGTCTTGTTACGCGGTGCGACCCATTCAGGTTATGACTTCTACACCAACTATGACAGTCAAAAAGGCAATGATCTGCTCGATAATCCTTATGCAGAATTATTGTTTTATTGGCAAGAGCAGGAACGTCAAATTCGGGTCAGTGGTCATGTGGAAAAGATTTCTCTTGAAGAATCGACGGATTATTACCATAAACGACCGCGTGACAGCCAAATCGCAGCACACATTAGCACTCCACAAAGTGGTGTTATCGCCAGTCGTGAAGAATTACAACAGCGATTCCAAAATTTGCATGATCAAGTGGAAAGCAAAGACGTATTGGCGAAACCTGAGTTTTGGGGTGGCTATCGTTTAGTTCCGGATTATTATGAATTTTGGCAAGGCCGTCCGAATCGTTTACATGACCGCTTGAGTTATGAACAACAGGATGGTCAATGGGTTCTACAGCGACTGATGCCATAAATGTCTAAACTTTTAATTCAACAAAGACCCTATTTGACGCGCCCTGAAGATATTCAGGGCGTTGCGCCGTTTATTGCGGACTTATTGGCACGTCGCGGGGTTTCTTCCGCACAAGAACTGGAATTGAAGCTCAAGCATTTACATGCCCCGACCTTAAAAGGCATGCAGCAAGCTATAGAGTTGATCGACCAAGCCATTGATGCACATAAAAAAATTGTCATTGTAGGCGACTATGATGCCGATGGTGCAACCAGTACTGCATTGATGGTCTTGGCACTGCGTGATATGGGCGCGGATGTTGAATATCTGGTTCCAGACCGTTTTAAGTATGGTTATGGCCTGACACCCGCCATTGCTGATTTAGCCTTCGTGAGTTTTACCCCAGATGTGCTGATTACAGTCGATAATGGTATTTCGAGCCATGCTGGTGTAGCACAGGCACAGGCGCATGGTATGCAGGTGATCATTACAGATCATCACCTGACTACGAAGGAAACACCACAAGCAGAAGCGGTGGTGAATCCGAATCAGTTGGGATGTGAATTTCCAAGTAAAGCCTTGGCTGGTGTGGGTGTCGCATTTTATGTGTTGGCCAATTTGGCCAGTATGCGTAAAAAAAATGCTAAATCCACAGCCAACCTCAGCCAATATTTGGACTTGGTGGCTTTAGGCACTTATGCCGATGTTGCAAGTCTAGATCTGAATAATCGGATCTTGATCGATGCTGGTTTGAAGCGGATTCAGCAAGGACTATGTCGTCCAGGGATCAGTGCATTATTGGATATCGCTGGTCGTGATCCCGCACAGTTAAAAGCACAAGACTTGGGCTTTGTGGTCGGCCCACGACTCAATGCAGCTGGGCGTATGGAGACTATGGATATTGGGATTGAGTGTCTGATTGCGGCGGATTTAAGTACGGCTTATCCGATTGCGCAGCAGTTGAATCAACTCAATATTGAAAGACGCCAAGTCGAAGGGCAGATTAAACAGGAAGCTCTGGCTGAGTTAGAACATATTCAGCTTGATCAGGATAACTTACCTGCAGCCTTGATCATGTTTGAACAGCATTGGCATCAAGGGGTGATTGGGATTGTTGCAGGGCGTTTGAAAGAACAATTCCATAGACCTGCAATCGTCTTTGCTGCAGATGAAGATGGCGTACATATTAAAGGCTCTGCGCGTTCTATCGAAGGTATTCATATTCGAGACAGTATTGAGCGTATTGCTGAATTACATCCGCATTTGGTCAGTCATTTTGGTGGACATGCAGCCGCAGCAGGACTAACCATTCAAAAGCAGCATTTTTCTGAATTTAAAACCGCTTTTGAAGCACTAATCGCTGCGCAAGATGAAAGTTTATTTCAGGCCACTATTTGGACAGATGGCGAATTGCCCGATTCGGCCATTAATGTCGAAACCGTCGATCTTCTGCAAAATTTAAGTCCATGGGGACAAAAATTCCCTGCACCGGTCTATGAAGGCCTATTTAAAATTTTAGATTATCGTTGGTTGAAAGACCTACATTTGAAATTAAAACTTGCTTTAGATAATGGTTTAATGGTGGACGCAATTGCATTTAATGCGGCAGAAAAATATGAATTTAATCCTATGCAAGATAAAATCCGCTTGGTCTACGAACTCGATAAAAATGAATTTAGAGGAAATGTCAGTGTTCAATTGAGAGTTTTACACTTGGCTCAATAAATTCCATTTTTACAGGCAAATAAAAAACCGCTCAGAAGAGCGGTTTTTTTATGGTTTTGACTTCAATGGATTAGAAGCGGTATTTCGCTGCTACACCAAATGAATTGTAGTCATTGTTGCCAACTTCACCGAAACCAACACGACCTTCAAGGCTCACTTGTTGGTTGAAGAATTTACGTGCATTGATCCCTACTTCGTTACGATCAGTGACATCGTTGTTGTAGTAGTCAGCACCAACACTGAATGTTTTGTCGATGAAGTAATCCGCTGCTAGATTGAATTCATCTAGATCACCGAATGCTGCACCCGCTTCAAGGTTGATGTCTTTACCATTGCTTAAAGTTGTTACGTATTTAGCACGTAAAGTTGGATCTACACCGTCGTCATCGTCATTGTCCCAACCTTTTAGACCGGCAGCAACTAAGAAACCAGGTGCAGGAAGGTAACCCACTTCAGCTGCATAATAAGTTGTATCGTTGTCTATTGTGCCGACTGCAGTGTCAACTTCGACATTATTACGGCTTACATCACCAGATACATAGAAATCTGAGTTTGGTACGAAGTATTCGATACCAACGCCATAAGTATTGTCGTCAACATTGCCACGATCAGCGAAAGTTGCGTGTGCATTGACGTTACTTGCACGGTTTAAGAATGCAGCTTCTGCAAGAGGAGCGTTACGCGTTTGAACAGGGTTGAAGTAATAAGTACCGTTTACACCAAATTCACTGCCAGAGCTTCCATTATCTGGGTCGATGTAACCAGCTGAAGCGCCTACTTCTGCTTGATAAGCATGAGCTGTACCTGTAATAGCAAGTGCAGAAAGAAGTGCTGAAGCAATTGCGAGTTTTTTCATGGAAACTACCCCTCTAAATTGTTTGGCTAAATTTAATACATTTTTTGTTACAAGTTTTAGTCTAGAGAATTTTTAAAGATGGTCAATCGCTGCAAAGTTGCAGAACTGTGTATTCGGTAATTTTATGTAATTTTAATTATTTAAGATATTGAAAAATATATAATTATTATTAATGTTTTGTTTTATTAAAACTGTGTAGATATTATGAATTTGTAGATTATTTGGTCAACAACTGGACTTTTTTTAAAGTAAATATTACATCGAAAAGAAAAAAGCACCTCAAATTTGAGGTGCTTTTTTAATGCACATTCCTAATTCAAACGAAATTAGAAACGTAAAGTTGCATTGATGTTGAACGCTTGAACATCATCACCAAAACCAACTTGACCACCGATTGCTAGGTTCGGGTTAAGGAAGTATTTTGAACGAATAGCGAAGTAATCCGTGTCTTCATTACCATCATCAACGATGTTATAAGCTGCACCCACGCTAAAAGCTTGGTCGAAGTAATAGTCTGCACCAATTGTTGCAGAATCAACGTCGCCAAAAGCACCATCTGCTTCAAGGTTGATGTATTGACCATTGTTCAAAGGCGCAACATATTTTGCTTTTACAGCAAAACGGTTATCGTCATCACCATCTTCAACTTTAACGCCGTCAACACCAGCAGCTAAAAGTAAATTAGAAACAGGTAAGAAGCCAACCAATGCACGATAAGTCGTTACATCATAGTCGTCTTTATCAGAACCTGACCAACTTGGGAATTTATAGTTTTCTTTGTACTTAACTCGAGAAGTACCAATTTCACCATTTACATAAAATTGTTGATAGTAGTATTCGATACCCGCCGAAATCGAATGTGTATCTTGTTCATCTTTGCCTGAACCAAATTCTGAAATAGACTCATCAAATGCAATATAATCAACGCTTTCTTTACGATTAAAAGCATATTGCGCATAGACGTTGCTGTTATGACCTAGAAAAGCAGCTTCATTTAATGGACCATTACCAGTTTGTACTGAGTCAAAATACAAAGTACCTGTAAGATTGAATGTATTATCAGTATCAATAATATCATTGTCCCAATCTGTATAAGTAAAACCGCCATCAACTTGGCCGTCATAAGCAAAAGTTGATGAAGTGATAACAGCTAATCCTAGTGCAAGTAATGTCTTTTTCATAAAACCCTCGAAACATTATTGTTGTAAAAAAAATGTAATAAATAGTAATGCGAGCGTATTGTTCATATTATGTGCATTGAAGTCAATGATTTGGATGATCAATCTGGCTGAAACTGTGCAAATGCTCTGTGATATAATAGGCGGCTATTTAAGCCAAATTTTTTGATTGAGAGTAATTCACGTGGAAATTAATCCGTATCTATTACAGCTAAAAGACTTAAACGACCGTGGTCAAACATTACGGGGGTATCTTTGACTACGATCTGAAAAAAGAGCGTTTAGAAGAGGTTCTACGTGAGCTGGAAGACCCAGCAATTTGGAATGATCAAAGCCGTGCGCAAGCAATGGCAAAAGAAAAAGGTGAACTCGAAAACGTCATTAACGTGCTCGAAGGGCTTTCAACTCAGCTAGAAGATGCCCAAGCGATGTTGGATCTTGCGGTTGAAGCAGAAGAAGAAAGCTTACTTGCGGATGTGCAAGCAGAGTTAACTTCAGCGGAAGCAGAACTTGCGAAATTAGAATTCCGTCGTATGTTCAGTAATCCGATGGACCCGAACCCATGCTATGTCGAAATTCAAGCGGGTTCTGGTGGTACTGAAGCACAGGACTGGGCATCTATGTTACTGCGCATGTATCTACGTTGGATTGAACGTCATGGCTTTAAAGCAGAAGTGATGGAAGAGTCTGATGGTGATGTGGCAGGGATCAAGTCTGCAACGATCCGTGTAGAAGGTGAGTATGCATATGGTTGGTTACGTACAGAATCTGGCGTACATCGTTTAGTCCGTAAGTCACCTTTTGACTCGGGTAACCGTCGCCATACTTCATTCTCAGCGGTTTTTGTATCGCCTGAAATTGATGACAATATTGAAATTGAAATCAATCCAGCTGATGTACGTACTGATACCTATCGTGCATCTGGTGCGGGTGGTCAGCATATTAACAAAACAGACTCTGCAGTACGTTTAACTCACGCTCCAACAGGGATTGTGGTGGCATGTCAGAACCAACGTTCACAGCACGCCAACCGTGACCATGCTTGGAAACAGTTACGTGCAAAATTGTACGAACTTGAGATGCAAAAACGTAATGATGCGGCACAAGCGTTGGAAGACACCAAGTCCGATATCGGTTGGGGCAGCCAAATTCGTTCATACGTTTTAGATGACTCGCGTATTAAAGACTTACGTACCAGTGTGGAAAGTTCAAACACTGGTGCAGTGCTTGATGGCGATTTAGATAAGTTTATTGAAGCCAGCCTCAAACAAGGTTTGTAATTTAAATTTATATAGAAAACAAAGTTCTATCTGTTTTTGATCATCATATCTAAAAAAATCGATATAAAAATCGAAAAAATACGATATAGTGTATTCAAGATGCTGAATAGAACTTTGTTGTCCAAATTTTTATTTAATTAAACCCGTTTAAATTATGGATATTGATTTAATTTTTAAAGCACTTGCCAATCCGACTCGACGTCAAATCTTGGAATGGTTGAAAACACCTGAACAATTTTTGTCAGAAGAACAATGTGGCGGCTTTAATCGTGGTGTATGCGCTGGCAATATCGAAAAACTCGGTAATGTTTCGCAGTCTACGATGTCTAATCATTTGTCTGTGTTACAACAGGCGGGCTTAATTCAAGCCGAGAAATATGGTCAATGGTCATATTTTTCGCGCAATGAAGAACTCATTCAGCAATATATTGATTATCTGCAGAACTCACTTTAAATCATTTTTCGCATTTGAAGTGTTAGGCGAGACATATATGGCTGAACTTAATACTCCTCTCATTTTGGGTGATTTACACCTCAAAAATCGCGTTGTAATGGCGCCACTAACCCGTAGTCGTGCAACCATTGACCGTGTTCCAACGCCGATGATGGCTGAATATTATGCACAGCGTGCAAGTGCTGGATTAATCATTTCAGAAGCAACAGTCATTTCAGAAGCCGCTAATGGCTATTTGCAGACGCCGGGTTTATTTACCGATGCTCAAGTTCAGGGCTGGAAATTGGTGACCCAAGCCGTACATGAACAGCAAGGTTTAATTGTGGCACAATTGTGGCATGTCGGACGTGTCTCACATCCCGACCTTTTGAATGGTGATACACCAGTTTCTGCCAGTGCGGTACAACAGGCGGGTTATGTCAGTCTGCTTCGCCCAAAACGCGAATATGTCGTGCCACGTCCATTAGAGATTGCAGAAATCAAAAGCATTGTAGAACAATACAAACAGTCTGCGATCAAAGCCAAAGAAGCCGGTTTTGATGGTGTGGAATTGCATGCGGCCAATGGTTATTTGATCGATCAATTCCTACAAAGCAAAACCAATTTACGTGAAGATGAGTATGGTGGTTCTGTCGAAAACCGCGCACGTTTATTGCTTGAAGTGGTGGATGCGCTGATCGAAGTGTGGGGTGCAGGTCGTGTAGGTGTACATCTTGCGCCGCGTGGTGATGAACACGATATGGGCGATCATGATCCACGTGAAACCTTTGGCTATGCCTTAGAGCAGTTGGGGCAGAGGAAGATTGCATTTTTCTTTACCCGTGAATATCTGGCGGATGACAGTATTAGTGACTATCTGAAACAGCGCTCAAATGGTGTGCCGTACATTGCCAATATGCGTTTAAGCCGTGAAGATGCTGTTGATTTATTGGCCTCAGGTAAAGCCGATGCGGTGTCTTTTGGTAAAGCTTATATTGCCAATCCAGATTTGTTTGAACGTTTGCTAGCGAATGCTGCACTGAATGAATTGCAGTTGGAAAATATGATTGGAACAGATGTTGCCGAAGGCTATATTGATTATCCAAGCATGAAAAATAAATTTGGTTCAGGTCGTTCAACCTATTAATCGACACTTGAATACGCATTATCCATTAACATGTGGATAATGCTCTGATATATTCTGCCGATTCAAACCGTTTTTGAGCGTAATAATTTGACTACTCCTTTTTGGTATAACGCAGCTTTGGCGCTGATTAAGCCGCTATATCAATGGCGCATCAAAAAACGTGCTGAAGATTTCCAACTATATCAGCAAGAGTGTCTTGAGCGCTTTGGGCCATTTCAGCCGGTTAAAAACCGCGATGCAATTTGGTTTCATGTGGTTTCCGTAGGAGAAACCAACGCTGCACAGCCGCTGATTGAACATTATCTCAAAGCAGGTCATCCGGTCTTAGTCACCAATACCACCAAAACCGGACAAGCGCGTGCGAAACAATTATTTTTAAAAGCACCGTATGAATCACTGTTTCAGGCCGTGTATTTGCCGGCAGATCAAAAAAAATTAGTCCGTCGTTTTATCGAAAAATATCAACCGAAAATGTTGGCTCTAGTCGAAACTGAACTCTGGCCAAATTTGATGATTGAAGCCGATCAGGCTAACGTTCCGAGTTTATTAATTAATGCCAGATTATCTGAAAAATCGGCGAAGGGTTATGGCAAAGTCCCGAGTTTGACGCAGCCGATGCTAAAGAGTTTAAAACAATTATTAGCGCAAGATCAGGCAACTTTAACGCGATTTATTGGGTTGGGTGCAAACCCGCATACCAGTCAGGTCGTCGGTAGTATCAAGTTTGATATTCATGCGCCTGATAGCTTTGTGCAACAAGCAGCGCAGTTGCGTCAAGATTGGGCTTTGCAAGATCGTAAAATCATCACCATTGCCAGTACGCATGCGCCCGAGGAACAAAAACTACTCGCAGCGCTGCAGCCGATTTTGCAACAACAGCCTGAGCTGTTATGTATCGTCGTACCACGGCATCCTGAACGCTTTGATGAGGTTTTTGTAGAAGCGCAGAAACTGAATTTACGTACACAGCGCCGCAGTTTAAAGCAAACGATTCAGCCTGAAACGCAAGTGTATTTGGCAGATAGTATGGGTGAATTATGGCTTTGGCTGGCACTGAGTCAGGCGTGCTTTGTCGGCGGGTCTTTAAATGAACCTGGTGGTGGGCATAATATTTTGGAGCCCATTACGTTACATGTCCCGACAGTATTAGGTCAGCATTATTTTAATTTTCAAACCATTGTGGATGAATTTGTAGCGGCCCATGCGGTTGTGGTTGTGCGGGATTTTGAGCAGGCGGCCAGTGCATTGGTTGACATCATTCAAAATACTGCGAAAGCTCAGGCTTTAAATGATGCAGCTCAGCTGATTATGCAAAAGAATACTGGGTCGCTGCAAAAGCATATTCAGGTGATTGATCAGTACCTTTGATTTTTCAACTATGATTTAAATTGGTTGATGCTTCAAATAGATGAATGAATAGGCTTGGCGGAGCCTTACATCTAAGGTTTGAAGAAAGGGCTTAGCCTTCGGCTGGAGGTACTCTTACGAAACGTTGTTTCTCATTCGGTAAAATGAGATGCTAAGCTTCGCAAGGAAATCATCTGGTGGTGCAATGCACCTCACCGACAAAACGCGTCGAATTTTTATGTCTAACAAATAATCGCTGAAATTTGAGTGATTCTATTGAGTGTTGCCTTGAACCGTTGTGGATGACGTTTTCGTGTATCCAATTGAGTTGGGTAAGAGAATTTTTTATGAACATCGTCTTGCTTGATCCTCGTCAAACTGAATCTGAACTTTGGAGTATTAGCGCCAAACGTCAAATTGAGCATTTAAAAAACCATGTGAATATACAGGTGGGCGATACCCTCAAAGTCGGGATTCGGGAAGGAAAGCGTTATTTAACCCAAATCGTCAGTATTGCGGATCACGGCATTCAACTTAAACCCTTACAAGAAGAAGAAGTACCAGCAAAGCATCCGGTGACTTTAATTGTGGCAATGCCTCGTCCGAAAGTGTTGCGCCGTCTGATCATGGATGCCGTCACCTTAGGCGTAGAAAAAATCATTTTGCTGCACAGTTATCGCGTGGATAAAAGCTATTGGCAGACCCCATTTTTACAGCAGCTCGATCACTATGTGACCTTAGGTTTGGAGCAGGCTAGTGACACTATTGCGCCCAAAATTGAACTGTATAAACGCTTTAAACCCTTTGTGGAGGATGTTTTACCGAGCGTGATTTCATCGGACTATCCCGCTTATGTTGCGCATCCTTATGTTGAAGATGTGATGCCCGCAGGGATTCAACATGGATGTACGATCATTATTGGACCTGAAGGTGGATTTATCCCTTATGAGGTGGATTTACTCATAAAAAACGGCTGCCAAGCAGTCAGCTTAGGCAACCGAATTATCCGTACAGAAACTGTGATTCCGTACGTTTTAGGGCGATTATTTAGCTGTTGAAGCTTCTGCCTCAGCTTGATCACCACGGTAAACTTTCACTTCCTGTACAGGGTACGGAATTGAAATACCATTTTGATTGAATGCTTGGATAACGTGTTCTTGCACTTCACTGATCGAGTTCGCAGTGGTGGTTTCTGTGGTATCTACCCACCAACGGACATTGAGGTTGACTGAGAAATCAGCCAAAGCATTCACGTTTACGGTAAACGCAGGTTGGCTCAAAATGGTCGGGTCTTTGTCTAAAATGGCCAAAACAATGTTTTTAGCTTTTTGAATGTCATCTTCATAACCAATACCCACCACAAATTCACAACGACGACGTTGATAAGCGGTATTCACCGTTACCGCACTGGTGTAAACCGTCGCGTTTGGAATCACGATACGACGACCATCGGGAGAGCGTAGGAAGGTTGCACGAATTTGAATATCTTCAACTGTACCTTCCATTCCTGACACAATAATGTCGTCACCGATTTTGAACGGTTCACCGAGGAGAATCAAAATACCCGACAGTAAGTTCTGGAAAATATCTTTAAACGCGAAACCGATTGCAACCGAACCAATCCCCAAGGCACTCATGAGCTGACCCGGTGTGAAACCAGGGATCGCAATGACCATTGCAATCAGGAAACCGAAGAACATAATGGCTGAGCTACCGACACGGTTCAGGACCAAAACTAGATTTTGTTTTGAATAAGAACGGTCAGTGAGCGCTTTACGAACAAAGAATCTAAAGAGTTTTGACAGTAGATAGAAGATCGTAAAAACAATTAATGCGATACAAATATAAGGCAGGCGTTCCCAAAATCCATCGACAAATTTATCGATCGTTGAGTATGCGTCATTATATTTAGAGGTATGTTCCAGCACGGTTTGTGCGGTTTTTTCAGTTGCCTCTTGCAAAAGTTGAGTCGTGCCTTGAGTGACATCACTCAAGGCATTTTCTTTTTCAGCCACGAGTTTTCCAAATGTTCAGATTTTTCGCTATTTTGCCTGAAATTAGTGGCGAAAATAACCCTCATTTACAGGCTTGCGAACAGATGTATCAAAATTCAGACAGGCTCAAATTTGGTTAGTGGCTTAGAAATATTCAGTACCTTGTTGAATGATTTCTGTTGGCGATTCAATTTCTCCGCTACCCATCATATAAGACGTGATGCTACCTGTAGCCAAGAGCGACAAGACACTGATTAAAATCATCAACCATGCCAGAATTTTTTCCCAAACCGCAGCAGGGCGTGGCGCGCCGTATTGATTTACGGTCGGTGTGCCTGAGGCCAATAATAAATACAGGATAAAGAACAAATTGATCACGGGGATAAATAATAATAGTAGCAACCAACCGGCTTTATTGAGGTCATGCAGCCGACGCACGACAAAGACACAATAAAAATAAATGTAGAGAATAATAATCGCCAAATAGGCGAGGCCAGATACCCCAGTAAATATGCCAACAAATTGCTCATTTAACGCCATAGTATTGATATTGAAAATCCCAACGGCAAGGCTTAAAGCGATCAAGGCAAAAAAGCTGATGATATTGAGAAAGCCGTACCAACCAATCATGCTCAGTCGACCAAAACGTCCATCAGGTTTCAGGGGATTATCCGATGTAGTGGTCGTCTGACGGGAAAAGAAAGAAGAGTCATTGGTATTCATGCTTGGGTCAACTCAACGTGTATGGAAGAATAAAAAAGCGGAATGCTGAGTAAAATTACCTTTGCATTATAGTTTCAAATGAACTGATCAGATACTGAATTGAAACATGTTTTTGTTGAAATTTTGCTCAAAAATATGCTTTAAATGGGAAAGAATAATACGACCAAAGCATGATTGCTGCGATTAAAAATTAATAGTCATACTGCTGTGATGCAGAAATTATAAAAGTAGAAATGTGGCATGGCATCTCGTGATGAGATGAATCAGATCAAGGAAAATACAATATGAAAGAGATCTATCCAGTACCTGAAAGTTTTAAAAAAACCGCGCGCATCAATGAGTCGGAGTACTTTGAGCGTTATCAAAAATCGATTGAACAACCAGATGAGTTTTGGGCGGAGCAAGCGCAAAAGATCGATTGGATCAAACCGTTTACCCAAGTTAAAAATACCAATTTTAAGCAAGATGATTTCAAGATCGAGTGGTTTGCTGACGGTGAACTGAATGTCAGTGCCAACTGCCTCGATCGACATTTAAAAGAACATCCACATAAACCGGCCATTATTTGGGAAGGTGATCATCCTTCACGGCATAAAATCATTTCTTTTGAAGAACTGCATGATGAAACTTGCCGTTTTGCCAATGTGCTGAAAAAACATGGCGTGGGCAAAGGCGACCGTGTGGTGCTGTATATGCCAATGGTACCCGAAGCGGCAATTGCGATGTTGGCTTGTACCCGAATTGGTGCAGTACACTGCGTGGTTTTTGGCGGATTCTCACCAGACTCATTGGCAAGTCGTATTGATGATAGTCAGGCGAAAGTCGTGATTACTGCGGATTGTGGGATGCGTGGTGGCAAGCCCATTCCACTCAAAGAAAATGTCGATCTTGCACTCGACATTGAAGGCACATCTTCGGTTCAAAATGTCATTGTGGTGCACCGTACAGGTAACCCGATCGAAATGAAAGCGGATCGTGACCTGTGGTATCACATGGAAATCATGTCGGTCAATGATATTTGTCCACCTGAACCTATGAATGCCGAGGACCCACTATTTATTTTGTATACATCAGGTTCGACAGGAAAACCGAAAGGTGTATTGCATACCACAGGCGGCTATTTAACCTATGTGAATTGTACCTTCCGTGAAGTTTTTGACCTTAAACAAGATGATGTGTTTTGGTGTACTGCCGATGTTGGTTGGATTACGGGACACTCTTATGTGTTGTATGGGCCATTGTCGAATGGCACCACGACCGTGATGTTTGAAGGTGTACCACAATATCCAAGTTGGGCTCGAACCGGACATATTGTCGATAAACACAACGTCACTATTTTATATACGGCACCGACTGCAATTCGCGCCATGATGCGAGAAGGGGATGCCTTTGTCCGAGAAAGTGACCGCAGTAGTCTGCGTTTACTAGGTTCAGTGGGTGAACCCATTAACCCAGAGGCATGGAATTGGTACTACACCGTGGTAGGTGAAAGCCGCTGCCCAGTGGTAGATACATGGTGGCAAACAGAAACGGGTGGTTTCATGATTACGCCATTGCCTGGAGCAACCGATTTAAAACCAGGTTCAGCGACGCGTCCATTCTTTGGTGTACAACCTGCGATAGTTGATGCTGAAGGCAATGAGCTTGATGGTGCCGTAGAAGGCAATTTGGTGATTAAGGATTCTTGGCCGGGACAAATGCGAACCATTTGGGGTGATCCTGAGCGCTTTATTGAAGCCTATTTCTCCACTTATCCAGGGACGTATTTTACAGGTGATGGCGCACGTCGTGACGAGTCTGGCTATTATTGGATTACGGGCCGTGTGGATGACGTCTTGAACGTTTCAGGGCATCGATTGGGAACGGCTGAAATTGAGAGTGCGCTGGTTGCACATGATGCTGTGGCAGAGTCTGCGGTGGTGGGTATGCCACATGATATTAAAGGGCAAGGGATTTGCGCCTTTGTGACTTTACAAGCAGGGACAGCCGAGACGGATGAGTTACGTCAGGAACTAGTGGCTTGGGTACGCAAAGTCCTTGGACCAGTGGCAACGCCAGATGCATTGCATTGGGCGCCGGCCTTACCGAAAACCCGGTCTGGTAAAATCATGCGCCGTATTTTAAGAAAAATTGCGGCCAATGAGCTGGACTCTTTAGGCGACACTTCGACCTTGGCAGAGCCTCAAGTGGTTGAACATTTGATTGCGACGGTTTATCCGAAGGCATAAGCAACTTGAGCGTGAGTGATAGCGTTCTGATGAAAGTTCACTATCGCTCATGCGATGGGTTATTAAGGCAATATTTAACGTCCTTTCTCCTATAAAAGTTGATTAGGATGAAGGGACGTTCATGATGCATTTTATCCATCCTAAATACGACGTATAAAATGATCAAATTATAAGTCGCCTGAATCTTGGTGACTTAGATTTCATGAGATATAGATTTTACAGATATAGACTGCAGGCATTGAGATAAGCTGAATGCCTCTACTTTGTTAAGCTAAAACGGTAACAGAATAATCAGACAGACATATGAACGCTTCAACTCCATTGACTCAAGATCCGATCGATATTGCCCAAAAACTGGCGGCAGAATTTGCCACGACGGCTGCTCAGCGTGATAAGCAGGGGGGAAATCCCAAAGCTGAACGTGATTTGATTCGTCAAAGTGGTTTGCTTGCACTTTCCATTGGAAAACAATACGGTGGACAGGGGGCAGATTGGCTGACGATTTTTAAAACCATTCAAACCATTGCTCAAGTGGATAGCTCATTGGCGCATGTTTATGGTTTCCATCATTTATTGATTGCAACGGTACAGTTGTTCGCGCAGCCAGAGCAATATGGCCCGTGGTTTGAACAGACTGCACGTGAGCATTTGTTTTGGGGCAACACCCTAAACCCTTTAGACCGCCGTACTACAGCGACGCAACTGTCTGAACATGAATATGTGTTTCATGGCGATAAAAGTTTTTGTTCGGGTTCCATGGATTCAGACATTTTGCTGTGTTCTGGCTTCAATGACGACGGAAAATTATTGATCGGGGTGATTCCTACAGCACGTGAAGGCGTCAGTTTTCTCGGCGATTGGGACAATATGGGACAACGTCAAACCGACAGTGGAAGTAGCCATTTTGAACAAGTTAAAATTTCCAAAGATGAATTACTACTGAACCCAGGCCCATTAAGTACACCTTATTCGAGTTTACGCCCTTTGATTGCACAGTTGATCTTTGTACATATGTTCTTGGGGGTGGCAGAAGGGGCTTTTGAAACAGCAAAACAGACGGTTCAAAACCAAAAGGCGTGGTCAAAATCTCTGGCTGAAAATGCAGTGAATGACCCATTTATTCAAAAGCAATTTGCTGAGTTTTATGTGCAATTAGAAAGTGTACGATTATTGGCAGATAAAGCGGTTCAGCGTTTGCAAGGGGCTTGGGAGATTGGTGAAGCTTTGACGGCGGAACAACGTGGAGAAGTCTCTATTGCGATTGCAACTGCCAAAATCGCAGCCACCAATAGCTCGCTATACATTACGCAAAATATTTTCCAAGTGATGGGCGCACGTGCCACGACAGCCAAACTGAATTTAGATCGCTTCTGGCGCAATGTGCGTACCCAGACCCTACACGATCCGATTGATTATAAATATCAGGAAGTTGGTGAATGGGTACTCACAGCCAAAGTGCCAGACCCAAATTTTTATTCTTAAACGTATATTGCACATGAGCCAATAAAAAGTCTCCGAAAGGGAGGCTTTTTGCAATGTGCTGTCAGTCGATTTTAACGCTGATGGATATTTTCTAAGGTATCGACTAAGGTTCGCGTTGTTTGATCAATTTCATAATTCACGGCATCACCGACTTGGACATCTTTCCATGTAGTGAGGCGCAGTGTTTCAGGAATAAGATCGATTGAAATTTCACTGCTGGCACGATCAACACGGTTCACAGTCAAACTACAACCATTGAGCCCAATAAAACCTTTGAGAAAGAAATATTTAATATTGCCTGCTGGAATGTGAATATCGAGATGAAAGGTTTCCCCGCGATGCTCTAAGTTTTTGATCGTGGCTGTGCCTTCGATATGACCATATAGATTGTGACCACCATTTTCTGCTCCAACTTTGGCTGAGCGTTCGACATTGACCTCATCACCGGCCTTGAGTGCTTTTAACGTGGTGAGTTGATTGGTCAAATCAGAGACATCAAAATGCACTTGGTTGGCTGCCAAATCAATATGTGTAGCCGTTAAACACACGCCATTAATCGCCACACTTGCCCCGATAAAGACATCATGAAAAAAATTCTGATGATTTGAAATCACTAAGGTTGTGAAGCCATTGCCTTGACGAATGTCTAAGACTTTTTCTAAACCTTGCACGATGCCTGTATACATGTGAGCGTCTCTAAAATGATTTGCGTTTTCTGTATTGTAGGGACAAAACGACCGATCGGCTATGCCTTAGAGTGACCATTTCAGTACAGCGTTTTGATCCCTAGCAGTTCGATCTTGGCAATGGCCTACAATGCTCGGAAAGTTTCAATTGCAGCTAAGCGAGACTGCTTTAAATCGACGATCGGTTGAGGGTAGTTCAATTCTAGTTGAGGATTTTTGGCAAAGGGTTGGTGAATTTGCTTTGCATCCAAATCTGCCAGTTCAGGTAGCCATTGACGTAAATAATCCCCGTTCGGATCAAATTTCTGAGATTGGCTGATCGGGTTAAAAATCCGAAAATAAGGTACAGCATCTGTACCCGTCGAGGCGCACCATTGCCAACCGCCATTATTGGCTGCTAAGTCACCATCGACAAGGTGCTGCATAAACCATTGCTCCCCCAACCGCCAATCGATCAGTAGATTCTTACTGAGGAACATGGCACAAATCATCCGCACCCGATTATGCATCCAACCCGTAGCCAGTAGTTGACGCATCCCTGCATCGACAATTGGAATGCCTGTCTGACCTTGCTGCCATGCAGCCAAGTCTTGTGGTGCATGGCGCCATTTTATTTTTAAGGTTTTGGTTTGAAACGGCTGGTGCTGAGATACCTGCGGGTAGTCAAATAAAATGTGTTGGTAAAATTCACGCCAAAGTAGCTCATCGAGCCACGTTTGTTGCCCTCTGTGGTCGATCTGGAAATAGCCACCTTGTTCACGAAACAGGGCTTGCAGACATTGGCGAATAGACAAGATGCCCAAGTTGAGATACATGCCAATTCGACTGGTAGCATTGAGCGCTGGATAGTCCCGATCATCAGCATAACGACTCAGATGTTGTTCTATAAATTCATCTAAGCACTGCTGTGCATGATTTTCCCCAATCGGCCAAAGCTCGATTTGAGCTGCTAACAGCCCTGCGGGATAAAAAGGACGAAGATCGAATTCGGTTTGCCACAGAGGATGCTGGGCGAGAGCCGTTTGGGCTTCGATCGCAGGATAACAACTGGGCACACTGATGCTCAATTTCTCGTAGCAATTTTTCTTAAATGCACCGAAAACTTGATAAGGATGTCCAGATAGATTGCGAATACTGCCAACAGGAAACAGGGTGCGGTCATGGTACAGCTCAACAGAGATGTGCTGCTGTTCTAATAACTGTTGTACTTCGCGGTCTCGTTTAAGTTCATTCACACCATGTTCAATATGTGCATGAACAGTGTGTATATTGAGCTGAGTACATAGGGTTAATAGCTCAGTGGCGATGTCTGACCAATGGGGAATATTCTGAATAATCAGTGGAATATTTAGTTCAGCCAATTGCTGTCGCAAAAGTTCCAGTTGGGCAAGATAGCGATGGATTTTAATGGGGGCATCGTCATGCCTTGCCCATTGTTCAGGAGAAAGCGCAATAAAGGCAATCGTTGGACCAGACTGTGTCGCCTGCCACAGTGCGCTATGGTCATGTCGTCTTAAATCTTGTCGAAACCAAACCAGTTGCATGTTTATTGCCTCGTTTGTGTTGGAAATATCACTGGAATTACGGGGGTATCTATTGGTAATAAAATTATATAAAAAATCGATTTCTATAAAAAACCATATAATATCTATGGTTTAAGTTAACCGATTGCGCACAATGCTGTCAGCTTAAGCGTACAAGCAACGAAGTTTTTGACGCTAGGCGCACTTTTAAATTTTACCTAAGATGAACTCATACAG
Organism: Acinetobacter sp. YH12144; assembly: GCF_013418345.1. NCBI lineage: Bacteria > Pseudomonadati > Pseudomonadota > Gammaproteobacteria > Moraxellales > Moraxellaceae > Acinetobacter > Acinetobacter sp. YH12144. The sequence goes on from NZ_VPCD01000011.1 coordinate 111,104, forward strand.
GAACAGGATGTTCCGGAACATAAAACAATAACAAAGTGTTCACCATCAGGACTGTGAAGCAAGACAGGAGTCATGCTTAAGTATCCATATAGAAAAAGCCCGACAGGATGTCGGGCTTTTTCTTTGTCTATAGGTTAGCTCATTTTCTAGAATCAAAGCATATCTTTAAATGGGACTCGAGATAAAAAATCCCCTAAGCCGAGCCTTAGGGGAGGAAAGTGAAGTGAGCCGATTGTGATTATTATGCTGATTTTATGAGCTGTGACTGCATCAACAATTATGCTGATTTAGCCTGCACAACTTGCTGCTGTTGAGCTTCCAGTTCACGAACCAGTGGCAACACTTTTTCGCCAAAGTATTCCACTTCTTCAATGAAGTGGAGAAAACCTGAGAGTACCAAATCGACGCCTACACTTTTGAGTTCCACAATACGTTCAGCAATTTGTTGTGGTGTGCCAATCAGATTGGTTTTAAAGCCGTCGTTATATTGAACCAAATCTTCAAAAGTTGATTTTGCCCAGTTACCTTCGCCCTCTTTGGTGGATGCACCTGCTTCACGAGTTGCATCGCCAAAAGCATTGACCGCTTCGGTATTGGCATTGTCGATAATAGCTTGAAGCACCGCTTGGGCTTCTTCCTCCGTATCTCGGGCAATGATGAAGGCATTCACCCCGATTTTGACCTGATGGTTGTTGGCTTTGGCTTTTTCACGAATATCATCGATCTGCTTTTTCAACTCAGCAGGAGTATTGCCGTTGGTGAAGTACCAATCGGAAACACGGGATGCCATGTCACGTGCTGCACGTGAACTGCCACCTTGGAAGATTTCGATATGCGGTTTTTGCACAGGTTTTGGAGATAGGGTGTAGTCTTTAAATTGATAGTATTTACCATCAAAACTAAAGTTATCCTGCGTCCACACGCCTTTTAAGCTACGAATGAACTCTTCAGAGCGCGCATAGCGTTGATCATGTTCGGGCCATTCTTCACCAATCGCATCAAACTCTCCACGGAACCAACCACTTACAACATTGATTGCAATACGGCCATTGGTAAGATGATCGATGGTCGCCAATTGTTTCGCAGCCAGAGCTGGTTTCCAAGGGCCGGGTAAAATCGCTGCAATGACTTTGAGCTTTTCGGTTTTGGCCAAAATACCATGACTGAAACTAACCGATTCATGTTGATTTTCCGCGTTATAGCCTGCGGTAAAACGAATTTGAGTCAGCGCATAATCAAAGCCACTTTTTTCTGCAGCTTGTGCCAAACGCACGTTATAGTCGTAGCTCCAATCGGTACGCTGTTCAATATTACTGACCACCAAACCACCACTGACGTTTGGTACCCAATACGCAAATGTAATGTTTTTTTCTTGTACTGACATTTTGCAAACCCTCGGGATCGAATTGTTAAGCTGTGGTGTTTAGGCCACTTGCGTTTTTGGCTTTTTACTATGCAGTCGAGCTTCAGCGGCATCCAAACTTGGAACAGCTGCAGAAGGAAGGACTTCTTCTTGCTCGATTTGCTTATTAATGCCCAAGTTTTGGTTGGCTTGTTGAGACTTGGCTTTCACCACTTCAGCACGCTGACCTTTGGCTGGAGCCCATTCCAAAATCGGCAGCGCACGTGCTACAGCTAAAGTAATGCGGTCACGCAGTAATTCACTATGAATGGTGTATTCAGGGGTGAAATCACGATCTGTTGCATAGACCCCAATCGGCAATGTTTGCGCTTGGAAGAAACTGAACAATGGACGCAGTTGATGTTCAAGCACTAAAGCATGGCGTTCAGAACCACCCGAAGCTGCAAGCAAGACAGGTACATCCACCAATGCAGTTTGTTCGACAAAGTCAAAGAAGTGTTTAAACAGACCTGTAAATGAAGCACGGTAAACTGGTGTTCCAACAATCAGTGCATCAGCAGCTTCAACGGCAGCAAGGTCATCTTGTACACGTTGTGGCAATTGGTTACGGTAAATCGCGCCACCTAATAAATTGCCAATTTCACTAAACTTAATAAAATGCACATTGATTGGAGTCGCATCACCGAGCTCATCAACAATGGCTTGTACCAAAGCTTCAGTTTTAGATGGATTGTTTAGACCACCTGACACAGCAACAATATTCAGGGGTTTTTGTAGATTAATTTGAGACATTTTTTAAACCTAAAAGTGTGGTTTCTCGGAATGCCTTTTATTAATCTCGATGGGTGGATCACTGTAAAATAACGAAAATCAGAAAAGTTATCTGATTTTTAGATATATTGGAAAAACCACAAGATTCGTGAAATTTCAAATTTTAAACTGTTGATATTCAACATATAATGCTTAGATATAAGCATTTTTACTGTGTTGATAAAATTTATATGAAAATATGATTAGATTTAAAGATTTATAGAAAATGCGAAAAAAGACGCATTTTAGGTGAAAATCTACATTTTAAATGCAAAAAAATAAGTTCTTGCATATCCTTCACATAGCATGTGTGGTTAGAATAGGGTCATTGTGCACAAGATCTCTCACGTTGCTTATGAATATTTTAATCGTTGATGATCACCCGCTGTTTCGTCATGCTTTAATTCAGGCGGTTCGTTATAGTTTGCCTCAGGCGCAAATTCATGAGACTGCAGCAGTCAATGAATGCTATGAACGTCTTGAAAATGGCCCTGAGCCTGATCTTGTGTTATTGGATTTAAACTTGCCGGGTGCTTCAGGCTTTTCTGCCTTGGTGCATATTCGCGCGCAATATCCATCGATTCCAATCATTGTGGTCTCTGCGCATGAAGAAGCGTCGATTATCCAACGTGCGATTGCACATGGTGCGATGGGTTATATTCCAAAATCTGCACATCCAAGCCACATTGGTGAAGCGATTCGTCAAGTCTTAGAAGGCGAGATTTGGTTACCACCAAATTTACCTGCCAACATGAACTTTGACCCACGTGCTGCAGATGAAACAGCATTGGCAGAACGTATTCAGTCTTTAACACCGCAACAATTCCGTGTGTTAATGATGGTGGCAGAAGGTTTGTTGAATAAGCAAATTGCCTATGAGTTGGATGTGTCTGAAGCAACCATCAAGGCGCATGTAACGGCAATTTTCCGTAAGTTGGGCGTACAAAACCGAACTCAAGCTGTATTGGCAATTAATGCATTGAATATTGAAGAAAAGAAAATCTAAGGATTTTTTCAAAAAAAAGACCTCCATCGTGGAGGTCTTTTTTTATGCTGTTTAAGCGATAGAACAATGCGAATTAAACCAATAACTGATATTACGCACCTAAAAGTAATTTCGCATTTTTAAAATGATTTTTAAGTCAGTTCGACGGAGTCTTACATCTAGGGATTAAATAAAGGGATCAGCCTTCGGCTGGAGGTACTTTTGTTTCGGCAAAAGTACCCAAAACCATTGTCATCCGCAAAACTCGTTCACTTGCGCCAAATTATTCAAAGTATCGCAAAAACATTTGTGATTAGAAGTCGTCCTGTCTCAAACACTTGCGGATGACGTTACCGCGTATCGTTCTTTTATTTGAATCAAATTGTGCTTCTGATGTTACTGCGTAACATCAGTTAATACCTTATATAAACAACTTCAACAATAACTTAAGCAATATAGTCTTGCTTAGGCGTCAGATCGGTACAATACAAAGGGTTGAGCGCACATTGTAATTCATCAATTTGTTCATCGGACACATAGCCCCGCGCTTTGAGATAATCCGCTACACGGTCATCACGTAAACTCAGGAAAGCCGCATCATAAACACCCAAATCCACAAATAGGGCTGCAGTTTCTAAGCTGTTAAAACGATCCAGATAAACATCATTGTCATACATCAGGAAGATATGGTCTTGCTTGGAGTTGGCATCGACATTTAAACGTTGTGCCAATTCAAATGGCGCTGTTTTAATAAATAGTAAATCAGATAATTCATCAAACTGTGTTTTATCCAGCTGGTTTTGGTCGGTTTTGACTTTACCGAGCCACGCTTTAAACACCAAAACCGCACCACCACGCAGTAGCATGCTCCAAATCTGATGACGGGTGTCCAAACCCAAGCCATTGGATTCTGCTTCTAAATTTTGCAGCAGTAGGTCTTCTTGCTCTGCCAGTCGATCGAATAAGCCAAGGCCTTGAGGTTTGTAGGCATTCGGCGAAAAGACATCAAAATTCAGTTCATCAAACACTTGTAACGCGAGAGGAACGGCACTGCGATAGAGCGTTTCCAGCGCTTCGACTTGCACATCACTTAATTTGCTGAACTTAAATAGCTGACGCCAATCGATCTTTGGCAAAATGGCATTGGCACCATACTGACGATGAAACTGTAGATTTTGATCAAAACCATGCGGCATTGTTTCTGAAATATTCACAAGATCACTCCTAATATGCGGGGGAGATCAGCTTCTCAAGTGTTGAGTTATGACGCTTCTTGAATTGGCTTGAAACTGATCAACTTCTTATGAATATTTTTAAAACGAACGGCCGCAGCTAAATATACGACCAAAGTTTTAGTTTTTATTTTTGGTTATAAAAATATGATTTAAATCAAATAGATTTTTAATTGTAACTAAGTGTACAAGTGTTCACTCACGCATTCGATATCTTTTGCCATAGGCAATCTTAATTTGATATTTATGGCTAATAAATAGACGAAATATCGGGGCTATTTTGAATGGTCTTGCCGTTGAGACAAATTTTTTTGCCAGTTAGGTAAGTTTAAGTAAAAGCAAGGTAAACAAAAGCCCATTTCATGTGAATGAAATGGGCTACTTTTCACAGAGCGATGTCCTGTAACAACGCTACTGATTTGAAATTTTTAAACCAGATAACCATGAACGCAGTGAAGCCGGTTTCAATGGTTTTTTCAGTAAGACGATGTTTAACTCTTTTAGACGTTGCGGTAGTTCAGGATCAGAATCTGCGGTAATCAGCGCCACAGGGACATTTTCCTGACGGTTATCTAAAATAAAGTCGAGACCGATCTTGTTGTTATTCAAGTGTTGGTCAACCAACCAAACTTGAATATTTTCTTGTTGAATCAACTCCATGGCCTGTTCAGGTTCAGTGGCTTTAAAGACTTGATAGCCCCATTTGGTCAGTAAGGTCGACATCCCTTCCAAAATGGTTTCATCATTGTCTAAGCACAGAATCTTATAGGCTTTGGTCTTCAGCGGAACCGCTTGAGTCGGTGCAGCGACCACTTTTGGCGCAGCGACCACAGGCACTTCAATCATAAAACACGAACCATGACCAAGTTCTGAGAACACATGCACTGGGTAGTCGAGTAGGCTGGTCATGCGTTGCACGATGGCTAAACCTAAGCCCAGGCCCTGTTCGCCCCAAGGAGAGGTATGTCCACAGCGTTCGAACTCTTGGAACAACTTAATGCGCTGTTCTTCCGCGATCCCAGGACCTGTATCCCAAACGCCAATACGAATATGTCCTGGACGTGCTGAACGTAGCACACCGACAACCACACGACCACGTGCCGTATAGCGTAGGGCATTGCTGACGAAGTTTTGAATAATACGACGAATCCACTGTGGGTCGGTGTCAATCCAGAACTGAGCATCGTGTACGGTCAGTTTGATATTACGCTGTGCCGCAATCGATTTAAATTGAAGTTCAAGATCGCTGAGTAAGTCATGCAGCGGATAAGGCTGACGTTTTGGTTGAATGGTTCCACCTTCGAGTCGTGCGATATCCAAGAGGGCAGAGAGCATACTTTCCGCACCATGCAGCGCACGATCTAGTTGCTGAAGCGTTTTACGATCATCGTCATTTTGTACGCTTTGCTCGAGGGCGGTACTAAACAGGCGAGCAGCATGCATCGGTTGCAATAAGTCATGGCTTGCAGCAGCAATGAAGCGGCTTTTCGACATATTGGCTTTATCGGCTTGCTCACGTGCCAATTGTTGTTCGGACAGGGCATCTGCCAACTGTTGGGTACGGTCTTGTACACGCCCTTCAAGCAAGGCTTCATTTTCACGGAATGCAGTAATATCGGCAAAGGTCGTGACGAAACCACCGCCTTCGATCGGGTTCCCGCGCATCTGAATTACACGACCATCTTTACGAATTCGTTCAAATTCGTGTGCGCTGCCGACTTGCATCCAATGCATACGTTTACGCACATGTTCTTCGACTGAACCAGGACCACATTCGCCGCGTTCAGCGTTATAACGAATCAAGTCTGAAATTGGGCAACCGACATAGACAATGTCTTTTGGATAATCAAACAGTTTGAGGTATTGATTATTCCATGCCACCAAACACATATTTTCATCAACCACGGACACACCTTGAGTCATATGGTCGATCATGGTCATGATCAGGTTTTGGTTAAAGCGCTGCCACTGTGAGGCTTGGTCAAGAATATTTGCGACCTGACCGAGTGCTAAACCATTATTGACCATGGCTGTGGTGAGTAGGGTACGGGCAGATGCCGCACCGATGGTGCCGGCAAGATACTGTTCGGTAAAACGCCACCACATGCCGTTGGCGCTGCTATTTTCATTCAAAACGACATTGTTTTGTGCGCAGAACTGGTTGAAGGCGCGCATAGTTGGACCTTCACCGGTAATGCGTTTTGCCAAAGTAATCAGATCACCTACTTTTAAGCGTGCCACATCATGGTGAATATAGCTGATGTCGTTTGATGTACTTTGAGCCGGGAGGGGCTTGGTTTCATAATAAAAGAAACTTTCGGCCTGAATTTGCTCGGCAACACTTGGACGGAAGACGCGGGAAATCCAAATATAGAGGGTGATATTTAAACCGAGTGCCCAAACTACGCCATGGGTAAGTGGATCGAAAGATTCAAACCCTAACAGTGCTTCAGGACGTAACCAACTCAAGCCTAGCGGACCCTGACTTAAAAGATTTTCGGTAAATGTTTTAAATTGTTCAGGCAGGCTACGCAATACGGTTGGTAATAACAGGGTATAAGCCCACATGCCAAAGCCGACCAACAGACCTGCATATACGCCTTGCTTACTTCCGCCGCGCCAATATAAACCACCAATTAACGCCGGTGCAAACTGTGCCACAGCACTGAAGGCCAATAGGCCAAATACCGATAATTGGTCAATGTCATTGAAGAAATGGAAGAACAAGAAGCCCAATAACATGACCGCTAAAATACATACACGACGTGTGAATTTCAGTACGAGTGGTAGGCGTTTGTCATGACGTGACAATAAGCGTGTACGCCACAGTGCAGGCATGATCAAGTCATTACTGAGCATAATCGACAAGGCCACTGACGACACCAACAGCATACCTGTCGATGCTGAAAAACCACCGAGAAACGCAAGTAAGGTCAACCAGTCTTGGTTATAACTCAAAGGCAGTGAGAGCACGGCAACATCGGGGATTGCCAAGTAGGCAGGTGCTGCATGCAGCGCCCAACTGGCAATCGGGATGATCGCGATAATGGTTAAAATCAGATAAATGGCAAACCAACGACGAGCACCACGGATATGCTTTTCATCTCGCAGTTCAACCACCGCGACATGGAACTGACGTGGTAGACAAATAATCGCTAATGCAGCCAATAAAGTTTGAATCCAAAAGCTTTCTGGCACACCTTTGAGCTGAACATCTTTAAAGGTGGTGTTGATGTCATGGCTGATTTGAGCCATGTTTTCAGGTGATTCAAAAACAAAGAAAAATGCGACTGCAAGTAGTGCAAACAGCTTGACGAAAGACTCAAATGCCACAGCCAACATTAAGCCGCCGTGCTGTTCAGTATTGGCAATCTGTCGTGTCCCAAACATCATCGCCAAAATCGCCAATACACCAGTCAAAAACAGCACACTATTGGTGGTGCTGGTCAGACCAGCGGTCGGTTCTAAAATGACCGTTGCACTTAGGGCAATTGCACGTAGTTGCAAGGCTAAATAGGGAATAATGGCAATCACGGCAAGGATCGTGACTAATGACGCTAAGGGGCCACTTTTACCATATCGTGCTGCTACAAAGTCGGCAATCGATGAAATGGCATGATGCTGACGGACACGGCCTAAACGTCGCCAAATATCATAGCCGAGCGCAACAAATAGCAGCGGTCCTAGATAGATCGGCAGGAAAATAATGCCCTCACGAACCGCGGCACCTGTTGCGCCATAAAACGTCCAAGATGAACAGTAAACCCCTAAAGTTAGACTAAAGAGAAGCATTCTGCCGCGAGTACTGAGCCTGCTGGCATGCTTTTCACCAAAGAATGCACATACAAAGAGTAATGCGATGTAAAGGGCCAATACCCCGACGATAAGCCAACTATTCATAGAGCCTGCAGCATATTAATTCTCGCTTAATGATAACGCATCCATAGGCTTAGGGAGGTTATTGCTCAAAATTTAACGACCAAAGTCTAAATTACAAGAGATAAGGAACATTGGTAAGTTTAGCTTCGAAATAATTCGAATTAGAAAATTGCGCGCCAAGGTTCGGCGTAAGGAGAACATTATGGATGAGAGACAGGTAGAACAAATTCTACAGAATCCAAAATTTAAGGAAATGGTTAGCCGTAAAAGTAAGTTGAGCTGGACTTTGACGATCATCATGTTGGTGGTCTATGTCGGCTTCATGCTACTTGTGGGCTATAACAAAGAGTTCTTGATGCAATCCGTGAGTGGTGGTGTAACCACGATTGGTATGCCATTAGGTTTGAGCATTATTGTATTGTCATTCCTACTCTGTGGTGTGTATTCGTACATTGCAAATAATAAATTAGATGCATTAAACGAAGAAGCAATGCGTGAAGTAGAAGCAATTACTCAAGAAAAAGGACTTCACTAAGATGAAATGGAATTCATTGAAAGCAACAGCACTGGCGGCTCCCGCTCTGCTCATGTCAAGCATGGCAATGGCAGGACCAGATTTAGGTGAAGCACAGCAGCAAGCGACCAACTGGCACGCAATTATCATGTTTGCCATCTTTGTAGGTTTTACGCTGCTAATTACTAAATGGGCTGCAAAACAAACTACCAACACTGCAGATTTCTATACTGCTGGTGGTGGTATTTCAGGTTTCCAAAATGGTCTAGCGATTGCCGGTGACTATATGTCAGCAGCATCGTTCCTCGGTATTTCCGCAATGGTATTCAGTTCAGGCTTTGATGGCTTGCTGTATTCATTGGGCTTTATGGTGGGTTGGCCAATTGTATTGTTCTTAGTAGCAGAGCGTCTGCGTAACTTAGGTAAATTCAACTTATCTGACGTTGTATCGTTCCGTTTGGCTGAAAAACCAGTACGTACATTGGCAGCAATGAGCTCGCTGGTGGTTGTAGCGTTCTACCTAATCGCACAGATGGTAGGTGCAGGCCAGTTAATCAAATTGTTATTCGGTCTAAACTACAACATTGCGGTTGTGATTGTTGGCTTGCTGATGATGGCGTATGTAATCTTCGGCGGTATGTTGGCAACGACTTGGGTACAGATCATTAAAGCAGTGATGCTACTTTCTGGCGCAACGTTCATGGCATTCATGGTCATGAAGGGCGTGGGCTTCAGCTTCTCTGAAATGTTCTCACAATCTATTCAAGTTTTCTCTAAAGTTCACGAAGTGACTTTGGCAGAAGCGGGCAATATTATGGGGCCTGGTAAATTGGCTGCGAACCCAATTGATGCGATCTCTCTAGGTCTGGCATTAATGTTCGGTACAGCAGGTTTACCACACATCTTAATGCGTTTCTTCACGGTTAAAGATGCCAAAGAAGCGCGTAAATCAGTGGTTGTAGCAACAGGTTTCATTGGTTACTTCTACCTACTGACTTTCATCATTGGTTTTGGTGCGATCCTTTACGTTTCAAACAACCCACAATTCCTTGATGTTGCAAAAATGGCGGTAACTGGCAAGCTAGAGCTTGTTGGTGGTAACAACATGGCTGCGGTGCATTTATCTGATGCATTAGGCGGTGATTTGTTCATGGGCTTCATTTCAGCGGTGGCATTCGCAACGATTCTTGCAGTTGTTGCAGGTCTAACATTGTCTGGTGCTTCAGCTATTTCACATGACTTGTATGCAAACGTATTCAAGAAAGGTCAAACAACGCCAGAATCTGAACTTCGTATGTCTAAAATCGCGACTTTAGGTCTTGCGATCTTCGCGATGATTTTAGGTATCTTGTTCGAGAAACAAAACGTTGCATTCATGGTTGGCTTGGCGTTCTCTGTAGCAGCATGTGCAAACTTCCCAGTACTTGTATTGTCTATGTTCTGGAGAGGCTTGACCACTCGCGGCGCAGTGATTGGCGGTTTAGTAGGTCTGCTTACAGCAGTGACCCTAATTATCTTATCTAAAGCAGTTTGGGTAGATACATTCGCAATCTCTGAAACACCAATTAACCCATTCAATGGTCCTGCTATCTTTGCAATGCCATTGGCATTCATCTGCTGCTGGTTGTTCTCTGTGACTGATAATTCAGCACAAGCACAAGCTGAGCGTAAAGCATTCGATGCACAGTATGTACGTTCACAAACTGGTATTGGTATCTCTGGTGCTTCAGATCACTAATCTGAATCGCCTAAAAAGCCCCTAATAAGGGGCTTTTTTTATATTTAGTGAATGATATGACGCAGAGGTTTGTAGACAAATCTCTGTCCTATTTGCGTGTATAATTTTCTCCATTGATCGACATTTTCCAATGGCCTTGATCATCTTGATAAGGCGAGCGCTGAATGGTGAATTGTTGAGAGAAATTATCCTGACCGATGCTAAAGCTCTGATCACCAAAACTGCTCAAATGGGCTTTTATTCGCGACTGTTCAGCACCACTGAAGGTTTGGTTGGCAATACTTTTTTCAGTATGTTCTTGATGGTAATACGTCACTTCGCCCGACGATTTGATCACTAATTCACTGTGGTTGTTTTGCCAAGTCCCCACATAATTTTCATGGCCTTTGAGGAGCGGACTGTTTTGTGTACAGGCAGGGAGCATGAGCAGACAGAGGGGAGCAAATACGAGATGTTTTTTCATAATGAAATCTACCACGCAGGAGATTTCTTTAAATGTGCGCCTGAATGCTGAAACTTACAATAGGCTTTTTGAGGCTCATAGGTGATAAAAAAACTGAGGCAGAACAGTAGGCATATGTGATGTTTTTCAGGACACGCTCAACAAATCTTTGCAGTAGAAGAAACTTGCTTCATGCTAATTTAAAATCAATCAGTTGATGATGCTTCAGATTGATCATTTCAGCGCATGATAAAAAAATATAGAGATTGAACATAATGCAAGGATTCGTGGATTTTTGGAGAAGCTTTAGACTTTTACCCTCAGCATGGCTGTTACTGGTGCAGTTTCTGATCTTGGTTTTAACCGCGATTACCCGAGAAAGTCTGTCTTTTCGTGCGCTAATTTGGGTACTTGGGGTGTCGGTACTATTGATCATTGCCAAAGTGATTCGCCAAACTCCAATGTTTACGATTCTAGGACTGAGTTTTGTTGGCTGCGCCGTATTGTTTTCTACTTTGATTATGCTCGGTGTAAATCATCCGAATATTCAAATTATTGCGCATGGTTTTGAAGCCTGTGCGTATTTTAGTGCAGCCTATGGCTTATTACGCTATATGTTTGCCGATCGCTATTTAACCAAAGATGAACTTTTTGCAGCAGGGGCAGTATTTACCCTCATCGCATGGGGTTTTGCTTTTCTCTATAGTATTTGTCAGCTGATTTATCCGGATAGTTTTGTAAATCCTGCAGAGCCGGGCATGCAGTCGTGGTTAGATTTATTATTTTTAAGTTTTAGTTTGCAGTCTGCCACGGGCTTGTCGGATCTCATGCCTGTGAGTGCGCCTGCACGGGTCTTGGCTATGCTTCAAATGTTCTGTGGGGTGATGTATTTGGCTCTCATCGTTTCACGCTTAATTGCATTGCAATATATTGCCCATTTACCGGAACGCCATGAGCCCAAAGACAAATAATGGCAGGAAAAAAAAGGACGCAAATGCGTCCTTTTTGGTATTCAGTATCTAATATGAATTAGAAACGGAATTTAGCGTTTACGCCAACAGTTTGAGTGTCGCCGATAAAGCTTGTTTCAGTCGCTTTAGCTGCTTCATAGTTAGCATTTACATAGCTAGCACCAACTGCAACAGCAGGAGTGATGAAGTAGTTTACGTTCGCGCCCCAAGCTGAGTCTGGAGTACCAGCAAAGCTAGATTCAGCGTAAGAAGCACCAACGCTTAATTTAGGAGTTACGAAAAGATCAGTTTTGAATTGGTAAGCAGTGTCATCACCGTAGATGATGCCTGATTCGAAACCAATTGCCATGTTAGTGTCGTCGATTGCGCCAACATATTTAGCACGTGCAGTGATAGCGTCTTGGTCTTGACCAATAGTCGCAGCTTCTGCAGCAGCTTTAGCAACACCGTTGCCCATAACGTTGAACGCGTCAACAGCAGCTTGGTCAGCAACGCTAGTGTAACCAACAGCAACTAAGAAGTTTTGAGTTGGAAGCGCACCAACTTCTAATGCATAACGGTCGCCGTTGTCATCAGTGTTGTTTGCATTTTTGCTGTCAAGGATAGTGTGGCTGTAAGAAGCACTAGCGTATACAGGAACAACTTTAGTTGGAACATAAGCTTCAGCTTTAGCACCAAAGTTATGAGCAACTACGTCAACACCTTGTGAACCAACTTCGCCGTAGTTGTAAGCAACAGCTACGTTAGAAGCTTGGTTTAAGAATGCAGCTTCTGCTAAAGGACCTTTTGTAGAGTCAACATTTTTGAAGTAGTAAGTACCTTGAACACCACCAATGAAATCTTTGTCATTTGTAGTTGTGTCGATGTATTCTGCTTGGCCTTGAACTTCAAATTGGTAAGCTTGAGCACCGGTCATGGCTAATAATAAAGCAGTGGCTAAACCGAGTTTTTTCATGATTTTCTACCAGTTGTTACAAATGGATTAAACATTGAGCATTGTATTGTAACAATATATTAAGTCAATGATCCTAAAGGTTATTATTCAGTCTCTGACTCAGATCTTTATTTCATAATAAGAAATTCAGTTTTTACTCTAACTAATAAGTCACTGAAAAAAAATCATTGAGAACAATTAAGTAAGTTTGATTAAATTCTTAATTAAAAAAATACACTTGAAAAAATACACAACTTTTCAATCTGAAATAACAATTATTATTGTTATTTTAATTCAAAATAACATTTATTGTAGTGGGTAAATTCTAACGCTTTTCACGCATTTGAAGCGATAAATTGCGGCTTTGACTGCCGAATTGTTGGGCAAAAACTGTTTATTTGCATAGTAAATGGACGTTTTTGTTTTAAATCTGAGGTCTACTTCACTTAAATGAATATCTTAGTGATAAATTTAATATCCTTGTGAAATACTTGGCTTTACATCAGGTTTTATTTGATTCATAATTTGCCAATCGAGTCGTCACACAGTTTAAAAGTGTGACTTTGACCCTGATTCTCCATCATTTGTTTTTTATTCGCCCAGCTTTCCCCAAGGTTGGGCTTTTTTTTTGTCTAAAAATGGAACTTTACCGCAAAGATTATAGATAAAACGGAGATGGAATAAAAATAAATGCCCTTTTATGGTGCATATATTATTGAATTTATCATCGAGTTCAGTAGGTCCAGACAAAAAAAATCCTGATTTTCATGGAAAATCAGGATTTTTTAGCCAAAATTTTCGGGAAACTAAAATATTCTGCTGAGGAAGAAATTTAGTGTGCCCTAATACGGTGCATTCTGCACCAATTTATTGCAATTGTAAATATTTATTTAAGCAAGTTCATAAAAAAATTTATTCCTTTCAAATATGTTGCTGTTTTTTAGCAAATTATCTCGTTTTAAAATGATAAAAATGTGACAGATTCAACACATTTGTATAGAATTTAGCTGTATAAATGTTCATTTTATAAATTAATAAATTATTGATCATTAATTTAAATATTCCCGCGTTTAGTTGATAAGTGGGTTGGGGTATGCAACAAGTGTGGGGCATAAAATAGATGGAAACATTACGAACAGAGCATATTAGTAAGCGCTTGCAACTTGCGATGCTAGTAATCGTCTTGTCTATCGTATTTATTAGTGTTCCACTGATTGTGAGCAGTTATCAAAACTACCTCAAAAATGCTCAAGCGCTGAAAGAAATTCAGATGCTAAAAATGGTGGCAGATTTAACCAACCAAATTTCTCGTGAACGTGCGCCAGCTAACAGTGCAATGTCGAGTCAAGGTGAACAGCGCGAGCAAAAAATTATTGAGTTGGCTGAATATCGTCAAGGCGTTGATCGGCAATATCAAGATACACTGAAAGTTTTAAAAGAAACGGGCTTTGCACCGATCGCCCAGCAGTTAGAGTCCAATTTATATCCATATTTGTTGCAGGGTCGCAAAACGGTCGATCAATATATTGCGCTGCCGACACAACAGCGTGAAGCTAAAAAATTGGATCATGCCATTTTGGCGATGTTCCAAGCTTGGGATCAAAGCTATATTGCCATGCAGAAATTGGTCAATCATTCACATGGTAAAGATACCCGTGTATCGAATTATTACACGCTGATTTTATTACTGGCAGAATTACGTGATCAGGCGGGACGAGTCGCATCAAATATTATGGCTGCGGTATCATTTCAACAGGAAATTCCAGAGCAAAATTTAGCGCGGAGTTTACAAACCCAGCGTCAAACACGCTATCTATGGGAATTGATCAATGTCGTGCAGTCCGAACATGACAAAACACCCGAGTTTAAACAGTTACATCATGCGGTACGAACGGAATTTTTAGATAAAGGTTTGCCAATTATTGATGGTTTGGCTCAAAAAAGTCTTCAACATCAGCGTTATCACATGGATGGCACCCAGCTCACTGATGCAATGGTCAATAAATTTGTCACAGTGGTGGAATTGCAAAGTTATATTTTAGATTACAGTCTCAAAGTAGCTGCGGATGAACAACGTGAAGCGCGAAATAAATTGATTTTCACGCTTTTTGTCTCGCTCGTGTCATTACTGACTGCATTATTAACGATGTTCTATGCCAAGAAATGGGTGTTTGAACCTTTAATTCGTGCTCGTAATCAGTTATTTAAACTGGCTCGGCACCGACAAATGGATCAAGGCGTGATTGAACCTGCCAAAGTAGGTTATCTCAGTTTATTTGATGCCATTCAGCATATTGAAAACATGTTGGAACAACGTGATGCCTTTGAATTTCAGCTTAAACATATTGCCAATACTGACTCACTCACCAATGTCGCCAATCGTTTTGCCTTAGATGAATATATTAAATTTCGCGACAGCCAAAATTCAGGCTTTTTACATACAGCACTGATCGTGATTGATATTGATCACTTTAAACAGGTGAATGACCGCTATGGGCATATTGTCGGCGATTTGGTGATTCAACATGTTGCCAATCAATTACGACAACATATTCGTTCATCCGACTTGGTGGTGCGATATGGAGGAGATGAGTTTTTAGTCCTGATCGAGGGGATTGATATGCTCAAAGCCCAGCACATTGCCGAAACCATACGGCATGATATTCAGCATGTGAATTTTAATTTGGCAGAGGACGAAGCCGATCTCATTGTGACGGTGAGTATTGGTGTTGCAGTGGGTGCCAAAAGCTGGATCGATTTATTAGAGCGCGCAGACCAAGCATTATTTAAAGCCAAAGCTGCGGGGCGTGACCGTGTTTCAGCCTAAACGCAGCTTGATATTCATAAATATCTTGGCAGATTCATAAAGTTAGCTAGAAAAATCAATTAATCTTCATCTTTATATAATTTATTGCAGGCTTGTTGGTTCATTTGACTACCATCTACATTCCAACACTGGGCTTGGGTAATTTTGCCTAAATTGTACTGAAGCACCGCTTCAGGTTGCCCATTGTCATACCAAATTTTATAACTGTTATGACGAACGCCATTACGATAATAACCTTGGCGTTCTAGTTTGCCGTTTTCAAACCACATTTTCAGCTCACCAATCAGTTTATTATTTTGAAAATTGGCATAAGTCCATGGTTTACCATCGCTATACCAGCGTTGGCGCAGGCCATTTTCGAGACCATTTTTATAATTTTGAGAAAAAGCCAGTTGGCCATTCGGATGCCAAATTTTGTAATCCCCCTGCGACTCGCCATTGATGATGCTACTTTCTTGCTCTTTTATCCCATTGGCAAACCAAAACTCAAGTTTGCCCTCGTACTCCCCATTTTTATAAGCAATGCGGCTACGGGGTTTGCCGTTGGGGAAGAAACTTTCAAATACGCCTGAGCCTTGAATACCATCTGGAAAGTGAATTAAATGTTCACATTCACCGTTTTTAATTTTGCTGTTGCTCAGAAAGATGGTGGTTAGGGCATTGCCATTGGCATAGACATATTGATTTTCATAGATCCCTTTGTGTGAAGTCGGGGTACTGAGGGCTTTACACTGCGGCTTATCTTTCCATGGGCTAAGACCGGGGTCTTCTTGTGAGACAAACAGCACCATGTATTCGTTTAGATAGCCATCGGCAAAGCTATATATTGGACATAATAAGAGGCTGAAACTTAAGATAAATTTATTCATTGTTAGTATGCTTTTATATTTTAAAAAGTTAAAAATTATTCGTTGTTGAGTCCACGATAGGCGTCATCATAAGGATGTTTTATTTAAAAATAAATAGTCGATACGTTGAGTTTGCAACAGATACAAGACTGTTGAAAAGTACACAATTCAGGTTTGAACTTCATCTTATACTATGGACTTTAAACACCATAAAAATAGTGCAATGAAAAAAATATATCTATCGTTGATGACGGTCTTGAGTTTGACTGCATGTACAGCTAATGAAGGCATGTTGGATTCATCTCAACACTTAAAACAAACCACTCAAGCCAATTTAGAAAATTCAAGGGTGAGTGAGATTCCGTCTTTATTTAATCAAGCACAGACACAGGCGGTATTTGTCACATTTGATGGTCAGCGTTTAAGTCATTATGGCAATGACTTACAGCGCGCCCACACCGAATACATTCCCGCATCTACTTTTAAAATGTTAAATGCATTAATTGGTTTGCAGCATCAGAAGGCGACAGCCAATGAAGTTTTTAAATGGAAAGGTGAAAAACGTGCTTTCCCCTCATGGGAAAAAGACCTGACTTTGGGTGAAGCCATGCAAGCATCTGCAGTTCCTGTATATCAGGAACTGGCAAGGCGAATAGGTTTGGCGTTAATGCAACAAGAAGTCAAACGGGTCGGTTTTGGCAATGCCAATATTGGCAAACAGGTGGATAATTTTTGGTTGGTTGGGCCGTTAAAGATTACGCCTGAACAAGAAGTCCAATTTGCGTATCAGCTTGCGACAGAGAAATTACCGTTTGATGTCGCGGTACAAAAGCAAGTCAAAGATATGCTTTATATTGAAAGCCGTGGGGATGCGAAGTTATATGCCAAGAGTGGTTGGGGTATGGATGTGGAACCTCAAGTCGGTTGGTATACCGGTTGGGTGGATGATGGTCATGGCAAGATCACGGCGTTTAGTTTGAATTTGCAGATGGCTGCAGGGGATGATGTGGCGGAGCGTAAGCAGTTGACGTTGGATGTGTTGGATAAGTTGGGTGTGTTTCATTATTTACGTTAATTTTTTGAATTTTGAATTTTGAATTTTGAATTTTGAATTTTGAATTTTGAATTTTGAATTGGCACGTCCTCGCTTTGCATTAGGTTTTAGCTTCCATTGCGTAGGATTTATCTTACTTTTGAAAGCACAAAAGTAAGCAAAATGCTTTTGTTTGACTGAGGGCACATCCGTGCTGCTCCAGTCAAACAGGCGACATCCATGTCGCCGTCTTGTGATTGAATTTATGATTTTTTGCAGATATAAAGGATACAAGTTATTAATATTTCAAGAAAATGAACCAAGCTCAAGAACAACGTTTAGAAGAAATTTTTAAAACAAATGATAATAATGGGATCGCAATTGCGATTACAGGTTGTTGGGGAGTAGGTAAAACTTTTGCGTGGAATAAATTTCTAGAAATACGTGCAAAATTTGAAGAAGAAAAAATTAAACATTTGCCAGCTTTTCAAAGAAATAAAGATCAAAGAATATTTAGTAAAAAATATGCTTATGTATCATTGTTTGGTATAGAAAATTTATCTGATCTTAAAGCTGCTATATCCACAAATATGAGTAGTAATTACTTTAATCAAGAATCCTCAAAGAACTTTGAAATACCCACATTCATCAAAAAGGGACTTACAGCTTTAAGAGAGGTTAAACTAACGAGCAGCGAATATGGAATTAGTTCTTCTGCACGAATTTTTGAATCCATGTTATATGCTCAAGTTAAAGATGCCATTATTTGTTTTGATGACTTTGAACGAATGTCTAAAAATCTAGACATCAAAGATGTAATGGGGTTGGCGAATCAACTGAAATTAGAGCGAAATTGCCAAGTTGTTTTGATTTTAGATGAGTCAAAAAATGAAGATGAAAATAAGAAGAAATATGTGGAATATAAAGAAAAGTTAATTGATGAAACTATCAAAATTAATTCTGTTGAGCCTTTGATTCGTGCAAAAACAAAAGATATAGATGACGATTTAGTTAATTTGATGATTAAATTTGCTGAAGAGTTAGAGATTCATAATTTTAGATTTTTTCAAAAAGTAATAAAACTGTATAAGCAGTTTCTAGAACAATTACCTGCAGAAGTTGCTTACTCAACAAAAGAAATTATTTTAATTAGAGTTTTACAAGGATATTTGATTGAGGATTATGGTCAAGGTTTAAATGTAGGATGGAATGATTTTACACCTGAAAATGCTATCAAATTAATGGATCAAGTTGAAGATGAGGAGTTGCAGGGAACAAAATTTAAAGTATTAAATCAGCTTAATAAAGTCTCATATCATTTTACTACTGATTTAGGGAAATGGTTAATTGAGTATAAAAAATGGTTTGATCAAGAGGGTAGTTTAGATTATTCGAAACTAAGAGAGTTAGCTAATTCAGATTATATATTAGAAAAAAATAATTTAATAACAAAAGAACTCCGCACTTTAATGAATCAATGGCGAAACTTACAGGTAGATCAAGATTATTGTGATTGTTTATTTGAGAAGTCAACATCGTCAATAGAGTTTACAGATTTACAAGAGTTAGATTTTTATTGTTTTCTACTTAAAAAGTTTGGACGAAATGATTTATCAAAAAAACTTAAAAGAAATGTTATGGATTGGCTTGATCAAGAATTACATGAACGTTATGAGTATATTTGGGATAATGCTACATCATTTGGTTATAAAAAAGAAAACTTCTTCCATTGGTATATCAAGCGTTGGAAAGCAAAAAATCCACAAGCAGGATTGCCCCCTTTATTCGATGTGTTAAAGGTGTATATCTTAGATGGAGGAATCAAGAATAAAGCGAACTTAGTGCTAAAAAATGCAATTCAAAATGATTGGGAGAATTTTATTTTTTCAGACTCTTCAGTAGATGAGGAGTTAAAAAAGATTCATAAAGGAAAAATAATGGAGCGAATCCTACAGCAGAAGATAGATATAGCTTTAACGCCTTTAATCAAGCAAAGTATCGAAGCAATTTTAGTTAATAAACTTAATTCTAGTAATGATTTAGCAAATAAGAAAAACATTGAATTTGTAATAGATAACTTTAAAAAAGAAGGGCTCTTATGAGCCCTTTCTATATCACTTCAACATCGGCTTTAAGAACTTCGCTGTATGCGACACTTTATTCTTCGCAACAACTTCAGGTGTACCTTCGGCAATAATCATACCGCCACCCGCACCACCTTCAGGGCCTAAGTCCACAATCCAATCGGCAGTTTTAATCACATCCAAGTTATGCTCAATCACTACAATGGTATTGCCCTTATTACGCAGCTCATGCAGGATGTCGAGCAACTTGGCAATATCATGGAAGTGTAGACCAGTTGTTGGTTCATCAAGCACATACAAGGTTTTGCCTGTATCGCGCTTCGCCAACTCACGAGCCAATTTGACACGCTGCGCTTCACCACCTGAAAGTGTGGTTGCAGACTGACCCAAACGGATATAGCCCAAGCCCACTTGGTTCAAGGTTTCCAAACGACGGTGGATCACAGGAATGGCATCGAAGAAATGCATCGCATCTTCAACCGTCATTTCTAAGACATCAGAAATGTTACGACCTTTATAGCCAACTTCTAACGTTTCGCGGTTATAGCGCTTGCCGTGGCAGGCATCACAAGGCACATACATATCAGGTAAGAAGTGCATTGCAACCTTAATCATACCGTCGCCTTCACAGGCCTCACAGCGACCGCCTTTCACGTTAAACGAGAATCGACCTGCAGCATAGCCACGTGCTTTGGCTTCAGGGGTTTGCGCAAACAGTTCACGAATAGGGGTAAACAAACCGGTATATGTTGCAGGGTTTGAACGTGGTGTACGACCGATTGGGCTTTGGTCAATATCAACGACTTTATCGAGGAACTGTAAGCCATCAATCGAATCAAATTTCTCAGCCGTTAATGTGGTTGCACCATTCAATTGAGTCGCTGCAAGCGGCAATAATGTCCGGTTAATCAGCGTCGATTTACCTGAACCTGATACACCTGTCACACAGGTCATCACACCTAAAGGAATAGTCAAATCGACATTTTTCAGGTTATGACCCGCAGCGCCCATTAACTTAATTTGCTCTTCAGGTTTTGGCGGTTGTGTGCGTGTTTTCGGCACATCAATACTGAGCTTTCCTGATAGATATTGACCAGTTAATGAATCTGGATTTGCCAAAATTTCATCATACGTCCCTTCGGCAATCACATGACCGCCATGCACACCTGCACCGGGGCCAATATCAATAATATGGTCGGCGGCACGGATCGCATCTTCATCATGTTCTACAACTAATACGGTATTACCTAAGTCACGCAAACGTACTAGGGTTTCCAATAGGCGGTCATTATCACGCTGATGCAAACCAATAGAGGGTTCATCCAGCACGTACATTACGCCCATCAGGCCCGCGCCAATTTGCGAAGCCAAACGAATACGCTGAGCTTCACCACCCGACAGTGTTTCTGCCGAACGCGATAAACTTAAATAGTTCAAACCGACAGAGACTAGGAAGTGCAAACGTTCACGAATCTCTTTGAAAATCTTGTCAGCAATTTCGCCTTTGGCACCACTTAAGTTGAGGTCTTGATAATAGCTTTCAGCATCGCCAATCGACATCTTGGTGATTTGCGCGATGGTTTTATCTTTAACTCGAACATGACGTGAAATTTCATTGAGACGTGAGCCACCGCAAGCATCACATGCGGCATTGGATAAATACTGTGCTAAATCCTCACGCACATAGTTCGACTCCGTTTCACGATAGCGACGCTCTAGGTGAGGTAGAATCCCTTCAAAGGCTTGCACACGTTTGTGCGAACGACCACGTTCATCAATATAGCTGAGGTCAACTTTTTCCTTGCCTGTACCATAAAGGAATTTCTTTTTGGTCTCGGCATCGAGTTCATTCCACGGTGTGTCTAGAGAATAACCAAAATGATCGGCAACTTTTTGGATCATGCTGTAGTAATACGGACGTTGACGGTCCCAACCACGGATTGCCCCTTGGCTAATCGAAACTTCATTATTGGGAATCAATTTGTCAGCACTAAAATGGCTGCGTGTGCCTAAACCATCACAAACAGGGCATGCACCGAATGGATTGTTGAAGGAAAATAGCCGTGGTTCAAGTTCACCAACGGCACGTTCACATTCAGGGCAAGAGTGTTTCGCAGAAAATACGCGATCTTCTTGTTCGCCTTTCATCCACGACAAAATGGCAATATCGCCACCCATACGTAGTGCAGTTTCAAAGCTTTCTGCAATACGGTTACCGAGGTCATCACGAACTTTAAAACGGTCAACAACGACTTCGATGGTGTGCTTTTTCTTTTTGTCGAGTTCAGGCGGAGTATCAATATCAATGACTTCACCGTCGACACGCGCACGGACAAAACCTTGACCTTGTAATTGTTCAAATAAGTTGGTGTATTCACCCTTACGGTCACGGACCACAGGGGCAAGCAACATAAGCGCCGTGCCTTCTTCTAGACCTTTGACGGTATCGACCATTTCAGACACAGTCTGAGCCACCATCGGGAGGTCATGTTCAGGACAATACGGCGTGCCGACACGGGCATAGAGTAGACGTAAATAGTCGTAAATTTCGGTGATTGTTCCCACTGTTGAGCGTGGGTTGTGGCTCGTTGATTTTTGTTCGATGGCAATCGCAGGACTCAAGCCTTCAATCGAGTCAACTTCGGGCTTTTCCATTTGCGAAAGGAATTGGCGTGCATAGGCAGATAAGGACTCAACATAGCGACGTTGACCTTCAGCATACAAGGTATCAAAAGCCAAAGAGGACTTCCCTGAACCAGAAAGACCCGTAATGACCACAAACTTGTCGCGTGGAATATCGAGTGACACATTTTTTAAGTTATGGGTACGTGCGCCTCGAATACGGATATGGCTTTGGCTCATGCAAGGGGTCCTAAAAGATTCATCGAAAAACCTATATATGATAGCGCATGAAAAATGTTCAAGTGTAATTTAAACCTAGATTTATGCGTGACTTTGTGAGAAAAATGGCCGAATCAAAATATAGCTGTCTGTGCCGATGCCCTAAAACATCCGCAAATCAGCAATCTAGGACTTTTAACATGAAATGGCAACTTCATCTCAATCCAACATTAGCTGTGATGGGTTTATTGATGTGTAGTGTGTTTTTGAGTGCATGTACCCCGAACCAAACACCGAAAGCGCAAAATTATGACAGCTTAGAACAAGCAACTTTGGCGCTGAATACCGAAAGTGAAAAAATTGATCTGTATATTGCAAAATTAGGTCAAGCCAAAACAGAAGCTGAAAAAAAGCATCTGGCTTGCGAAAAAATTCCTCAACAGTTTGATTTGGTTTTGGCAATTGTTGAAAACAATCAACATTTGATGAGTGCTGAAGATTTAAAAGTTCAAGCGCAGTTTAAGCAAATGGCTGAGCAACAAAAAGCGCGCTTTACATCTAGCCTATGGTGTAAAGGTGCATAAAGATCACGGCACTATGACTGTTTTAAGTTCATCGTTTAAATCTCCTGTGCTATGTGCATAAAAATGCATTAGAAAATCTCAGGACTATCGCAGAAAAGGCGTAAAATGCAGTTTTATCGAAACCATAGAATGCCATGTTGTCCTTATTTCTCAAAAGCTTAATGGGTGCCTTTGTTGTGGTATTAATTGCTTTGCTGTCTAAAAGTAAGGTGTTTTATATTGCAGGTTTGGTTCCATTGTTTCCGACTTTTGCGTTGATTGCCCATGTCATTGTGGCAAATGATCAGGGTGCAGCCGCATTACAAAAAACAGCGTTGTTTGGGCTCTGGTCTCTTATCCCGTATTTCATTTATTTATTGTTGGTGTATCTGCTCGCAACACGTATGAGCTTAACGGCATGTTTGAGTGTAGCAACTTTGAGTTGGGTGCTAGCAGCTGCTGTTTTGATTTATGCATGGCAGAGTTTTCAGTAAGCATCGAAAGCCTATATAGGTGCTGATTCAGATCAACTTTTTATGTGTGCAGATAATTTATAAAACAATAGATTTGCCTAAAATTAGGATGAATTTCCAATCATTAAATGTGTGGTTTGGAATGTAAGTATTTGAATAAATAATTATAATTCTGCCAGAACAGCAAATAATCATGATAAGAGCAAATAATGTTAAAACAATTTTGGGTGATCATCTGCCTCATGTTTTCAAGCCAAATCCTGTGGGCTGAAGACAGTCAAATCCTCGCGTTTGAACAGTTTATTGACCCGGCAGCAGAGCAGCGCTATAGCATGAGCGTGCCTGCGGTCGCGCAAAATGAACAGCTATGGTCTGTGGTCTATATGGTGCTACAAACCAACCAAGTCCCTGACAATACCGTATTGGACTTTAAAGTCGTTCCCCAAGGCTTATTATTGAAAAATAATCCTGCACAAAAAATACAAGAGTATGCTTTTGACGGCGTGCAGTTGGCACAGAAAAAAGACTATGTACTGTCCCAATTTTCCGATTTGAGTGAACAATTGGAAGATCAGACGGGTAAGAAAGTGCAGGATGCATCGCTCTTTGATACCAGTCGTGCCCATGTATATGCCCGCGTAGAAGATTGGGTGCCTGACTATAATGCACAAGCAACTCAACTGAATATTGAGCTGGGCAAACTGAATGAAATGCAGATGAAAGGGCTGTATTTGATTTTAGGTAAAGGCGAGAAACCCAAAGATTTATTGGCCATTGCTCAACTTGATCCGATGATCAAATCACAATTTCATTCAGAAGAAATGCAGGAACGCAAAGCAGCGCGCAGTGAATTGCGTGAAGCACGTTTTGCGATTTTTTTGGTGATTATCGCGATGGGGATTTTCCTCGGATGGTATCGTTTTAAACGCTAATACACTGAATGATCGTGTAAGGTCATTTGAACCGAATCCAACCGTATTAAAAAAAGGATCTAAAAGTAATTTTAGATCCTTAAATTTTTATCTCTGTACACGACAAATTTCACAGAACCCTTATCCTATCAGGATTCTGCTTTCTTAAAATTGCCAAAATTTCCTTAAACTCTTCTTTTTTCCCAAAACCAATTAAACGCTGAATCGCCATT
>NZ_VPCD01000012.1:0-116301 GCF_013418345.1 Acinetobacter sp. YH12144
AAGCAAACATGTAATCTTTCTTCTGCATCTAAAGCCTTGCCCATCAAGTGTTTACCACAATCATTTTATCGACGTATGCAGCGCTTCTTTGCAGGTCAGTATTTTGATTATCGTCAAATTTCTCAGTGTCATCACCAGAACGATGGTGATGACTACGGCGATCTGACCCCAAAGGATTCGGCCTCCGCGCAATGCAGGCTCCAGTCGGCAAAAGAGACGGAGCCGATCAGAGAGTAGGCAAAATCGGGACGGGCAACAGGAAAGAGGATGCCGGAGGGCTGCCGGATACTATCGGCGGCAAATAGGATGGATCGCCTGTGCCGTTATCGTGCCGGTCGAGTGCCATCCAGGAAACGATTGGGCGAATCGCCGTCACGCTTCATTTTGCCTGCGAGGTTGAGTAGATTTTTCAGTGCGGAGTTGCGATTGAACGGCGACCAGACGGCTGTAAAGGCAACCGGCTCCGGTTCATCGAGGAAGGGCAGGAAGACGATGCCGGTCGTCGGCAACAATGACGTTGCCTCGCCGACGATAGTGATGCCGAAGCCTTGTCCGACCATAGATAGCAGCGTGTCGCGCCCCACATCAAAGCGCCGGATCGACGGTGCGGGCCAACGCCCGGCAAGGCGCAGCACGATATGGTCATGGACCTGCGGGCCGGTGCCACCATAGCGAACAATGAAAGTCTCGCCGACCAGATCGGACCAAGTGATTGCGGACTGCCCGGCGAGGCGATGCCCATCCGATAGCACGGCCACCAGCGGTTCGGTCCAGATCGGTCGGGTATGGCAGTCGGGCATCTCGGGCTTGCCCGCGACGAACACCACGTCGAGCTGGTCAGCACGAAGCTGCATCACCGCATCGCGGGCTGTGCCTTCGGTGATCTCAACCTCAATGCCCGTATGTTCTTCCCGATAATGACGGATCAGCTCCGTGAGAAAGCTGCGTGGGATTAAGGCATGGATGCCGATGCGAAGCCGGCCGTATTCTCCTTGAGCTGTCATGCCTGCGGTCTTCACTGCGTGATCGAGTTGATCGACACCCGCCGTGACACGCTCCATGAAGTGCCTGCCTGCGTCTGTTAGCCGAACGCCCCGCGCATGGCGCTCAAATAGCAGGACACCAAGGTTATCCTCCAGCGCTTTCACACGCGCGCTGACGCTCGACTGGCTGATACCAAGTGCCTTGGCCGCATGCCGAAAATTCAGATGCTCGGCGACGGCGATGAACTGAACAAGGGAAATGAGCGGTATCCTGCCAGACAGGATACCGACATTCACGAGGTTTCGATGGTTAGTGCGCCGCATCGGAGCGGGCCTGCTACCAGTCGTCGGTTAGACGACTGGCGACTTCTCGGTGGCAGCCCCACGGAGCCGAAGGAGCACCAGCCCCAACGAAACCAGTACCGCCATCGCCGTGGCGTAACAGATCACGGGCCACGCTGTGTCACCGTTTAAAAGTGCCACCGCCAATGTCCCGACAATGCTGACTATCAGGCTTTGAACGCAGAAGTAGAACGCGACCGCTGATCCCGCGATGTCGTCGAACTCTGCCAAAGCGCCGTTCGCGGTAACGGACACCGTGAAGACAATACCGACCGCGACAACCCACATCGGTAGGATGAAGGTGAGGAATGACGGCGAGCCGTAAAGTTCGCCGATCCCCAACAGGACCGCTCCGCAAACAAGCAACGCCATCCCACGCGCCACGCATCCTGCGATGCCCCATCTGGCGACAAAGGACTTCGCGAAACGGGTTGTCACGATCATTACAAGCGCGACAGTGGCGAAGGCAAAGCTGAATCCGATCTCGGAATATTCCGCTTGGCCTATGAGCACACGGGGAGCCGTCGAGAAGAAGACGAAGTAGGTGCCCATACCGGCGCTAAAGCCGACAGTGTAAACCCAAAAAGCCGGACTCGCGAAGATCGGCAAGACAGATCGGCGCGTCTTGACTTGATCCAGAGGGCGGGTTTCGTGCCACCTGAAACCCGCATTTAGGAGTGCGAGCATCGCCAGTATAGCCAAAGTAATGAATATCGCCTGCCATCCCAAGAACTCGCCGATCAATACTCCGGCGATAGGGCCGAGCGCAGGCACGAACGCCAGCATCGAACTGAAAAGGCCGTAGATGACGACACCCTCAGGACGGTTGGCATAAACGTCGCGAACCGTCGCGAACGTCGCCACCAGCATGGCCGACGCGCCCACTGCTTGAAGTAGACGGAAAGCGACAAAGGCCGGTGCAGTTGAAGACCAAGCTGCTCCCAGAGACGCAATGACGAAAGCCGTTGCGCCCGCAAGTAGAATTGGCCGTCGCCCGATTCTGTCTGAGAGCGGACCAAAAATCACCTGGCCCACGCCGAGCATCACCATATAGAGGCTCAACGTGAGTTGGATCATAGCGGGCGTCGTGTTCAGGATGCCGGGCATCGCTGGAACGACAGGGAGATAAATATCCATCGCCAGTGAAGCGAGGATGTCGAAAGGAGCCATCAGCAGCAGTGCTGCCGGCAGCGTATAGGCCCACGCGGGGCGTGTGGTGGTCATGACGAATCAACCCTCGATTAAGGAATACCGGGCGACGTCTGCTCGTCAGCAATCAGATGAGACTAGCCTTACAGAGCGCCGCAACAACAATACTGGTTGTTGCGGCTTACTTGTCTGCTGACTTGGAATTTCCCATCTGATTACTCCACGCTTACGAATATGAATTGCTACATTTTATCCGATTATCTTTTGCTTTGCAATGCGGCATGGGCGCACTCAGCGTTCCAGCCCCCTCTGCCGCCCTAAATGCTTGCTCCAATGCATCGAGCACCATATCTGTATTCATCCGTGTCGATACTTTCCATCCAACAATTGCTCGTGAGAACACATCAATAATAAATGCAGTATAAACCCAGCCTGAATTTGTTTGAATATACGTAAAGTCACTCACCCACAGTTGGTCAGGATGATCAGCAGTAAAATTACGTTTTACCAAGTCATCCGCTCGTTTTTGATCATCTCGGCTACGGGTGGTTTGTTTGTTCTTACCACGCCAAACACCTTTTATACCTAGCTTTTGCATTAATCGAGCAACAGTACAGCGCGCAATAATATAGCCTTCACGTTTCAGTTTTTGCCAGACTTTACGTACACCATACCGACCTGAACTTTCCTTCCAAATTCGTTTAATCTCCTCAGCATGATGCAAGTCATGTAAATCTCGCTTTGCTCGATGTTCTGGATTTTCACAGAGATCTAGAGTCCGGTAATAGGTTGAAGGTGCGATCGGTAAAATTCTACAAATCGCCTCGACTCCGTACAGCTCTTTATTATTATGGATAAAATCCACCATTATTTGTGTGGGCGGTCGAGCTCCGCCTGGGCGAAAAAAGCGGCTGCTTTACGTAGAATTTCATTGGCGCGTTGCAGTTCTTTATTTTCGCGTTCGAGTTGTTTGATACGTTCTTGGTCTGAAAGCTGCTGTACTTTAACTGGATTTTGTTTATCTAAATATTTTTGATACCAAACACGTAGTGTTTCAGGAGTACAACCCTTGCGCAGTATACTGCTCAGGGAGCAATAGCGGTGATCGCAGCCCAATTCGATGGATAATCTTTCTCGGATTCAATCAATAATTGAACCGCTCTTTCTCTGATTTCAGGGGTATATTTTACTTTTTTCATCGGGACATTCTCTCAGAAAGCTTGGTCTCCGACAAACCCGGTACGGTTCAAAAATCTTCCATTGATTTATTTATATCTGTTAAACCAGTCGCATTATGAAATGTAATATAAGTAGAAATTTCAGTATAAATGGTCATGATCTTTTCTAAATTTGAATATCTAAGCGTCTTCATTAATCAACCTTATTGATTATTAGTTTCTTCTTTTAAAGCTCTTTGTACTGTTGCTATCCCTACTTTAAACTTTTCTGCAACACCTCTAAATGTTGAATTTTCTTCAGCCATTGCTTTTCGTATTTCAACATAGTCAACCTTCCGCTTTCTTCCCTTATATAAGCCCTTCGCTTTGGCTTTTGCAATTCCTTCCTTTTGACGCTCACGGATCATGGAGCGTTCAAACTCTGCAAATGCAGCAAGCATCTGAAACATGAGTTTATTTATTGCCGATTGTGCTACATCATGACTGAAGGTCAAATTCTCTTTATGAAAAATAATGGTTATACCACGATCATTCAGACTATTCACAATTTCGTTCAGATCATTTGTATTACGTGCCAGACGATCAATACTATGAACATGCACCGTATCACCTTCACGCAGATAGTCGAGCATTGCATTTAACTGAGGACGTTCACGGCTACCACCGCTTGCCTTTTCAGTAAAGGTCTTATCCAGGCTGATTCCATCTAATTGACGTTCAGTATTTTGTTCAGTTGAACTGACTCGAATATATCCGACCTGATTAGGCATTCTGTACCGTTAGAGTTTAGATAATTAAATACATATTGTACCGAAATTAAATATTAAGTCTATAAATACGGTTTTTGAGTTGCTTTTTAAGACTTTATTTTGTTCCGTTAGGCTATACTCTATAGTTACATAATTCGTGATTTAAAGAGACCTAGAAAAAGAGAAATGGTATTTATTTGAGCTAATCAAAGTTGAGAAACTTTAGAATTCTTGCGTTAGTCAAATTTTAAGCAGCCAAAAGCTATATTTTATGAGGTTTTAGCCAATTCAAAAATTAGATAAACTATACTTTCGCAAGAGGTCTTTTGATTAAATAATAAGCGTGGAACGTGAAAAATCATAAAAAAAGCCCACCTTGGGGAAGATGGGCTATCAACTAGAAACTACAGCATTGATTTCTATAGAGAATTATAACGCTGTTATTCCTAAGTAGTAATGTCCTACCTTAAAACCAAATAGAAATGTCCTATACAGACATTTCCAAGTCAAGCACAGGATTCAGATTTCGTTCTTTGATTACTGTCTTCTGTGCACGTCTGCTTGGCATAGATTGAGAACGATTACGTTTGTTTTGCTGTTCCAATTCTTCATGCTGTTGTTGAATATGATTGAGAACTGCACCTAAACGTTTATTCTCAACAATCTCTCGCTGGTTAAGCTGACTTAATTTATCGAAGATGCTGTAATTGATTTTTCTTCCCTGATATTCAATCGCGACTGTACCATCCGGGTATTCCAGGAACTCAAGATACTTACTAATCAATCTTTGGTTTTCTTCCGTGTTTTCCAGGAGATATACGCATTTATCATAAGTAATCGTCAGGCTATTCGTGACTCTGCGGGGTTCACGCCAGGTAAAAATATCATCTAATTCTTCGGCTGTTTCAGTGACAGTCCGGTGTAGATCCTTGGGATTAAAGGCCATCTTGGCAAACTTCTGATTGAATTGCTCAATGAAGCAGGGTAGCCAGGCATTCGCTTGTTCAATCGAACAGATGCCTTCCAGGCGCATTTCTTTGATCAGACGGTCCTGAAGCGTTCTATTGGCTCGTTCTACACGGCCTTTGGCCTGTGGTGAATTAGCGAAGATAATATCGATATTCAGGGTGCTGAGTACGCGCCCAAATTGCGTAATCTTGGTGTCTTTCTTGCTGCTTTGATTCACCCTGAAGACTGAATGTTTATCGCTGTAGAAGGCTAAAGGCTTACCATGCTGCTCAACATACAAACGTGTTGAAATCATATAGTCAAAGGCTGATTCTGACTCACAGAAGCGTAAGTGCTGCAATTTTCCTGTGGCGTCATCGATAAACACCAATAGACAGCATTTAGGGGCTCTTCCTTCAAACCAGTCATGATGTGAGCCATCAATTTGGATCAGTTCACCATAACAGTCCCGGTTATAACGAGGCTGATATGGGCGTTTCAGGCGTTTGGAGCGAGGAATCCATAAATCGGCTGCAATCATCCAGGAACGCAGGGTTTCCACTGAAATATCGAATCCATGAATGGTAGTCAGCTTTTCATGCGCTAAAGTGGGTCCGAAACCATGGAATTGCTCAGCAACCATATTGAGGCACTTGAGCCTGAGTTCTTCAGGAAGCCTGGAATTGCTGGTTTGACCACGACCGGCATGGGCTAATGCAGCTGGGCCTTGAGCTTTGTATTTTTGCAGTAAACGCCTGATCTGACGTTCTGAAATATGAAGTAGCTGAGCAGCCTGGGATTGAGTTATGCGTTGATCGCAGATTTCCTGCACGACCGACAATCGTTTAAGTTCTTTATCCGACATAGACACCAACATATCAAACCGTCCGCTTCGATAATCGCAAAAGCGCATATTCTAAAAGCGGACATTTTTACTTTGGAGAAACCGGACATTTCTATTTTGGAGTTACAAACGCATTTCGTATAAGGTGTATTATGTTAATTTTAGATTTTTTAAAAAATTAGGGCATCCATGAATCCTTTAGAATTCTACTGTTTAATATTGAAAAATATGGATAAAAACCTGGCTAAGAAACTAGGTAAAATTGAGAAAAAATATACTAATGTTCCATTTAAAAATGATGAAATAGCTAAAGTTAAAATTAAATCCGAATTTGCTTCAGAAATGGGGTTTTTCGTACTTAATTCAGCAACTTCTTTAGCTGTAGATGAAGAAAACTATAATTTTGCATACTGCTTAAAAATCTTAGAACTATATCCAATTAAGAATAACGATTTTTTTTATTGGAATGAGCATATAAAGCTATTTTCAGAATTAGAAAAAAATAATTTTTTATATGAAGATGTCTGCAAACTACATGATTTTCTGGTAAATAACTTTAGCTTTAACGGTGATTTAAAGAATATTATTAGTCATGAGATGCTTAGAAATTCTGGCGTCAATATACTGCTAATTTTAATTCACTTAGATCATTTAATTTCTAAGAAGTGGGGATTCCAATCAATCTCACTAAACCAAGCATTAAAGTTTAAGTTTAAAAATAAACGACCATACTTCCCATCAAAAACTTTTACAGATTTTCTTTTATTTATCTTAAAGATAAATGCAAAGTTTGAAGCAACAAAAGGACATAAAGTCGAGATTCTGAAGACTATTCCTCCAACTAATGGTTTTGAGCAATGGTTAGATCCTTCTCTCGAAGATGAA
Source organism: Acinetobacter sp. YH12144 (assembly GCF_013418345.1). NCBI lineage: Bacteria > Pseudomonadati > Pseudomonadota > Gammaproteobacteria > Moraxellales > Moraxellaceae > Acinetobacter > Acinetobacter sp. YH12144. The sequence continues at coordinate 7,079 of NZ_VPCD01000012.1, forward strand.
CAAATTAAAGAATTTATACAACTAATTAAAAAAGTTAGAGAAAACAGAAGACTATGCTACTTGAATGAAGTCTATGAGTTCCTAGGTCTACCTTATGGTGAGTTTAAAAATGATGAAATTTATGAACAAGTCTCAGAAGAGAATTATTTATTCCTGAAAAATGAACTTCCAGAAGATAAGTGGTTTGAAAGTATTAATGCCATAGCTGGCCTATGGTTAATATATTTTTGGCAAGACTTTTATTATAAACATTTTCAAAAAACAGCCAGCGTTTCTACGTTAGCTACATCAGAAGATTTTATCGTGATATGGGAAGCCTTCCTGAAGAAATATCCTTCAGAAGGCCAATATCTTTGGCCTTCTGAATTGATATTACAAGATAAATAAATTTTTATTTACGAGGTGGATTATTGTCTCGGCCACCACCTGATGGATTTCCAGTAGTACTAGGCCAACCTGCTGTGCTCATAGTTTTCATCCTTATTTAGATTTCGTAGGTTTATGATTAGGATTCAATTGTCGGCTACGGTTGTCCTGATTCTGCGCATGTTGAATATTATTAGGATTTTTTACTGTAGCACGTTGATCATTCGCTGTTTGTGTCATTGCTTTCTCCTTAAAATGTTTGAACATCTGACAAGGAAAGTATGGCTTCAAAAAAATATGCATCTTGCCTGAAAAACAGTAAAAAAGTTTAAATTTTAACCAAAAAAATTATGTATTTAACATAATGGTGTTATACGAAATTAATGGATGTTCGTATAAATTACTTGCATATTGTATTCGATCGAATACAATATAGTGAGAAGATAAGGAATCCTCATGATTGAAATTAAACGTCTTCCAGAATTTGATGAATGGTTGGATGGCATTAAAGACAATATGACCCGTATCCGCCTGAATCGTCGATTAGATAAGGTTCAACGTGGAAACTGGGGAGACATTAAACCTCTCCAAGATGGCGTTTGGGAAATGAGAGAATTCTTCGGTTCTGGATGGAGGATGTATTACATCCAACATGGTGACGTTGTGATTGTAATGCTTGGTGGTGGAGATAAATCAACTCAACAACAAGACATCGATCGGGCAGTCAAACTATCGAAAACATTGGAGGATTAAAATGGTTAAAGTCGCTGATTTACCAAGTTTTGATATGGCTGAGTCGCTCAAAACTGAAGAAGACATTGTGATGTATCTCAATATGGTTCTTGAAGAAAATGATCCAGCTGAATTAGCCCATGCACTTGGTGTTATTGCTAAAGCTCGTGGCATGACTCAAATCGCTAAAGAAGCAGGGATTGGGCGTGAAGCACTCTACAAAGCCCTACGTCAGGATTCAGCACCACGTTTTGATACGATTAATCGTGTAGTAAATGCTTTAGGCTTAAAACTCACAGTACAACACGCTTAAAACTTTAAAAATATAGTAAAAATGGGAGCTAAAGGCTCCCATTTTTAGATTCGTATAAGGTGTATTATGTTAATTTTAGAAATTCTATATAAATATAGAATTTTTAAAACTTAAATTCTGGCATGTGTCCCATACTTATCAATCATGATCGAACTGGCTTCATTTAGACCACGTACTGTGACATTCGCACCATTCTTTTGAAATTTATTTACAACAGAATCAAGCATGGCGACTGATGTTACATCCCAAATGTGAGAATGGGTCAAATCAATAATCACCTCCTTTACATCCTCTTTAAAGTCAAAACCTTGCATGAATTTTTCAGAAGAACTAAAGAAGATCTGACCTCTCAACTCATATAAACGGGCCATTCCTTCAAAAGATGCTGTCACCTGGATATCATTTTCAAGTTTATTCGCCAGGAACAAGGCTGAAAGTAATACGCCTGTTAACACACCCAAAGCCAGGTTATGCGTAGCAACAACTACAATCACCGTCGCAATCATGACGATATTACTACTCTTAGGATTATCTTTTAACTGAGTGACAGAACTCCATTCAAAGGTACTGATAGAGACCATTATCATTACCGCTACCAATGCAGCCATTGGAATCACTTTGAGCCAGTCGCTGATAAATACAACCAGAATAAGAAGAAAAATGCCCGCAGAGAATGTTGATAAGCGTGTAAGGCCACCTGATTTTACGTTAATCATAGATTGACCAATCATTGCACAACCGGCCATGCCACCCATAAAGCCAGAAGCAATATTCGCAATCCCTTGTCCCTTACATTCCTGATATTTATCACTTGGCGTATCAGTCATTTCATCCACGATAGTTGCTGTCATCATCGATTCAAGTAAACCTACAGCCGCCAGTGCGACTGAATAAGGCAAAATAATCATCAATGTTTCAATATTCAAAGGAATATCTGGAATCAAGAACATTGGAAGTGTGTCAGGTAAAGACCCCATATCGCCCACGGTCCGTACATCAATTCCTAAAGCGATTGCCAATAATGTGATTGCAATGATGCAGACTAGTGGAGAAGGGAGTAATTTTCCTAATTTGGGAACCAGAGGGAATAGATAAATAATTGCTAAACCTAAAGCAACAAAAGCATATACATGCCAGGTCACATTAATCAGTTCAGGCAATTGAGCCATGAAAATTAAGATCGCTAACGCATTTACGAATCCAATAACCACAGATTTAGATACAAACCGCATTAACTTGGCGAGCTTTAAATAGCCTGCCAATATTTGAATCACGCCTGTCAAAATTGTTGCTGCCAGCAGATATTCAAGCCCATGCTCTTTGACCAATGTGACCATAAGCAGCGCCATTGCACCAGTGGCTGCTGAAATCATGGCAGGACGACCACCTACGAAAGAAATCACGACGGCAATACAGAAGGATGCGTATAGACCAACTTTAGGATCTACACCTGCAATAATTGAAAATGCGATGGCTTCAGGGATGAGTGCAAGACCGACGACTAATCCGGCAAGTACATCCCCACGGATGTTAGAGAACCACTGTTCTCGGACATTAGATAACATAAACATAGCCTGTTTTTTAATTTTTCAGATAGGCTAGTGATGTGATATATACAACACACAAACGACTACACCACATCACTAGACAGTGATGAGTTATTTACAGATTTAAGACGATAAATAAACTTAAGGTGGCGTAAGTGTCATAAGATGAAAGAACGTTTTAGAGTAAAAAAATCAGGACAAGGGTAACAGCTAGGTACTTTTTTATAAAGCCTGGATGTTATATCCAAGCTTTGTTTAATCGGTATTTTATGAAGCTTTTGGCTCCCCAAGTAATTGACCTATTTCCAAACGTGTATAGCCACGTTCTTTAAAAATCAAAACAATAGCCTGTTTATAATCTTCAGAAGTAGAAGTCTTATACTTAGTTATCAGTTGATTTTCAGAATTCAGCTCAAGATCATTTTTGATGGTCAATACTTCGCTAGAGATCTTGTTAAAGATATTTAGGTTAAACATACAGGCACTCGTCATCCGTATTATAGCGGCCCGACTATAACGAATACCTGTCTTAGCTACGCTAGACACCCTTGGCCGCAAGGATTACAAATTAAGAAAAATTCCGCAAGTTTTTGTCTATTGAAAGAATAAATAATCTCCCAACTGCTATCTATTTAACATAATGGTGGTTATACGAAATTCTGTTGTAGCCCCATACATTCAAGTTTATTTCTTGCATGAATGTATCCTATAGGATACATTACTCTTATGTACTCAATATATACCACTGAAGTCTTTGATGACTGGTTTACTAAGTTAAAAGACCTGCAGGCAAAAAGACGTATACAAGTCCGAATTGATCGGGTTGAAGATGGAAACTTTGGAGATACTGAACCAGTAGGTGAAGGTGTTTCTGAATTACGTTTCTTCTTTGGACCTGGCTACAGGATCTATTACTGTAAGCAAGGGCAAAGGGTCGTTATTCTTTTAGCAGGCGGAGACAAGTCTACGCAAAGTAAAGATATAAAACTTGCCCTACAATTAGCACAAGATTTAGAGGAGGAGCTGTAAATGGCTATCAAACTTCGCAAATGGGACAGTGCTGAACATCTTAAAACAGAAGAAGATATGCAAGCTTACCTACAAGCCTGTATCGATGAATCTAATGGTGATGCGGCATTCATTGCAAAAGCTTTAGGTAATATTGCTAAAGCTAAAGGAATGGCTCAATTATCAAGAGACACTGGTTTAGGTCGAGAAAGTCTTTATAAAGCACTTTCTGGCGATGTAAATCCAAGCTTTGATACTGTTATTAAAGTCGTAAAAGCACTGAATTTACGCTTAGCAATTTAAAAAAAACTAGTAAAAAAGGGAGCTTTAAGCTCCATTTTTCATTTCAACTTCGTATAACGTGTATTATGTTAATTTTAGGAAAAGTGAAAAATAATCTACAATAGAATCTACGAAAAATTGGCCATCAATTATGCCTGATTTCTCCAGTGGAAATAATTGGATTGTGAGATCCCCCACTCAAAATCATAAATTAGAAAGAATTGAAGCATTTCTTTCCAATTATGCTTATAAACCTCACCGACATGATACTTATGCTATTGGCAGGACTCTTTCCGGAGTTCAAAACTTTCATTACAAAGGTACATTGCAACATAGCTTGCCAGGCATGACTATGGTTCTACACCCGGATGAAAAGCATGATGGTGAATCAGGAACATTAGATGGCTATCGCTATAGAATGATTTACATCGAACCAGCGATGATCCAAACCATTTTAAAGGGTAAACCTTTGCCTTTTATCAGACATGGCTTAAGTAATGATATTCGCCTGTTTAGGGCAATGGATAGCTTTCTAAATAATATAAATAATTATATGGATACCCTAGAAGAGGAAGATGCTCTATTTGATTTGGCAACTACACTGTGTGAAATTTCAGATACTTCATCTAACCAAAACAAAAAATTTGACTACAAGGCAGCAGAGAGAGCGCGTGAGTGTATTTTGGCGTATCCACATGAAAACTTAAGTTTGTCAGATTTAGAGAAACATGCTGATCGTGACCGCTGGAGCCTTTCTCGTGATTTCCGATTATTATTTGGAACTAGCCCACACCGTTATATGATCATGCGTCGCTTAGAAACAGTTAAGTTCTACCTTGCTCAAGGGGAGTCTATTGTTAATGCTGCTTTAAATGCAGGCTTTTTTGATCAGAGTCATATGACCAGACATTTTATAAAAACATTTGGTTTAACTCCCACTCAATGGAAAATGATAAATATTAAAAGATAGCCGTTCGATTTGAACGGCTAATTTGTCCTACAGCAGATTTATTCCATTAAGAAAATCTTTGAACATAAAAAGCCCTGATAAAATCAAGAGTATACCCATCAGCTTATTTAGCCGATTAAACCAGATAGGATTAGCAATTTTGTTGCCTAATACTTTTCCAACCAGAGCATAGGTGAATGGTGCGCCAACAGCACCAAGTGAAATCAGTAAAGAAACTATCAAGATCATGATTCCTGTGATTTTGGCTGCAGGGTACATAATTGTCGTAACAGGTAGAATGACGAGAATGGCTTTTGGATTTAATAACTGAATAAATAAGCCATTTAAGAATGTTAGATGGCTTTCTTGCTGTTGAGTTGTTTCTACATTCGCCCTAATCATTTTTATAGCCAAGTAGAATGTATAAATTGCACCCGCTAAAGCAATATAATGAATCAATCCATGTGGAATAACAGCTTCACCTATATAGCCAAACAATACGAATAAGATCAACATGGCGAAACCAATGCCTAGGTAAAATCCTATAGTCTTTTTTAATTGACCTGTAAGGCCAGAATTTAGCCCCATAAAATTTACAGGGCCTGGGCTATACATAACGCTTAATGTATAAAGAAATATTTCCACAGAGTTCACTCAATTAGATAGCAATAAACATCAAAGAGAGAACGGTATCGAGTTATAGGCCTTAAAGATTGTACGTTTGTGCTGAACTAATTAAAAATTTCTATTTAACTTATGTTCACCTAAAGTTCACTTCATAAGTGTATAAAGAAACTATGTATTGTATTTTCAATTGCTTATATAAATATTAGTCTTGGTTTAGAATTTTAAAGTTCATGAACTATGAGAAAAAACTAAGATACGATCAAAATTGTAGAACAACAAAATTATTTATACTAATTTACAAGCCACGCTGTTTAAGCGTGTCATTAAAAAATAAATCTTTTAATCTCTCCACACAATCTCCACACAATCTCCACACAACATCAGCAATTCATAAACACTGCTATTTCAAAATAGTAGTATCTAAAACCCCCCCTCTGAAAAAGCATGTCAACACATTATCATTTAATAGGTTCAATACTTATTACAACTGTACTTTTAATCGGCTGTACACAAGCCAAAGATGCTGAACAGTCCCCAACAGAAATGCCACCAGCGGTTGTCAGTACCATCACGGTATTACCGCATTCCATGAATTTAATTGAAAATCTTCCAGGCCGTGTTGTCGCTTACCGTATTGCTGAAATTCGCCCGCAAGTAGGTGGAATTGTTGATAAAGTACTTTTTAAGCAAGGCTCTTATGTGCAAGCAGGTCAACCGCTTTTTAAATTGAATTCTGAAATATTTCAGGCAGATGTAAAAAGCAATCAAGCCACTTTAAACCGTGCACAAGCTGAGGTGACACGTTTGCAGGTGCTGTTAAAACGCTACACTGAATTAGTAAAAGTAAATGCGGTTAGTCAGCAGGAATACAACAATACCGAAGCAGATTATCAAAAAGCAAAAGCCGATGTGGCGCAAATGCAAGCCATGTTAAGCAGACAACAACTTAATCTTAAATATGCGACTGTTACAGCCCCTATCTCGGGAACGATTGGTGAAATCTTAGTGACTGAGGGTGCATTAGTTGGTCAAGGTGATACTAATGCAATGGCCGTAATACAACAGATTAATAAAGTCTATGTTGATGTAAAGCAATCAATTAGTGATTATGAAAAACTACAGGAAGCTTTACAGCAAGGTGACGTGTCAAATACCAAACATACGGTTGAAATCCTAAATAGTCAGGGTAAACCTTATAACGTTACAGGTGAAATCCTATTTTCGGATACTAAAGTTGATCCTGATACGGGTGATGTCACAATCCGTATTTTAGCCAATAATGAAAATCAAAAACTTTTGCCAGGCATGTATGTTCGAGTCAATATGAGCCGAGCTCAAGTTGAAAATGCGCTCCTAGTTCCAGAACAAGCGATTCAACATGATATTAGTGGTAAAGCCAATGTTACGATTGTTAATCAAAAAGGTTTAGCGCAAAGCAAGCCTGTTCAGCTTGGTCAACGTTATCAAAATAACTATGTGATCAAACAAGGGTTACAAGCAGGTGAGAAAGTCATTGTTGAAGGGGCTGATCGTATACAGCCTGAGCAAAAATTAAAAATTAAGCAGTGGCAACCTACAAATATTAAGGAAAATGGAGGACAGCAATAATGTCCCAATTTTTCATTAGGCGTCCTATTTTTGCATGGGTGATTGCTTTATTTATTATTCTGTTGGGTGTACTAAGCATCCCCAAGTTACCTATTGCACGATTCCCAAGTGTTGCGCCACCACAGATTAGTATTACGGCAATCTATCCAGGTGCTACGCCAAAAACATTGAATGATAGTGTTGTGACCTTGATTGAGCGGGAAATGTCAGGTGTCAAAAACTTACTTTATTACAGTTCAAGTTCAGATAGTTCTGGAACAGCAACAATCACCGCAACATTTAAACCAGGTACAGATGTAGAACTTGCACAAATTGATGTGCAAAACAAAATTAAAGCCATTGAGTCACGCTTACCTCAAACAGTGCGACAACAAGGGCTGATGGTCGATGCTGCGTCGTCTGGTTTTTTAATGATGGTGGGCTTAAGTTCACCGAATGGCAAATATAGTGAAATTGATGTCAGTGACTATATGACTCGCTATGTGATTGAAGAATTAAAGCGGGTTGACGGTGTTGGTAAAGTCCAAAATTTTGGTGCTGAAAAAGCCATGCGGATTTGGGTCGATCCAGATCGTTTGGTTTCTTATGGATTGAGTATTCAAGATGTGAATACAGCCATCCAAAACCAAAACTTGCCGATATCACCAGGTCGTATTGGTGATGTTCCTGCTTTGACGGGGCAACAAATTACTATTCCTTTAACTGCTCAAGGTCAATTAGAAACTGTAGAGCAATTCAAGAAAATTAGTTTACGTGCTCAACAAAATGGCGCCAATGTTCGACTGTCGGATGTCGCTCGTGTCGAAATCGGGGCACAGATGTATAACTTTGCGATTTTAGAAAATGGCAAAGCCTCTACAGCTGTGGCGATACAAATGAGTCCTGGTGCCAACGCTGTCAAGACTGCAGAAGGTGTTAAAGCGAAAATTGAACAGTTAGGTTCAGCACTGCCTGATGGTATGAAATTCTCTATACCTTACGACACTGCACCTTTTGTAAAAATCTCGATTGAAAAAGTAATCATGACATTGCTTGAAGCTATGGCATTAGTTTTTATTGTCATGTTTATCTTTTTACACAATGTTCGATACACCTTAATTCCGGCGATTGTTGCACCGATTGCATTGCTTGGCACATTCTCAGTCATGCTGCTTGCTGGTTTTTCGATTAATGTGCTGACCATGTTCGGTATGGTGCTTGCGATCGGGATTATTGTCGATGATGCGATTGTGGTCATTGAGAATGTTGAACGCATTATGGCGACAGAAGGCTTATCTCCAGTTGAAGCCACATCTAAAGCCATGAAGGAAATTACCAATCCGATTATTGGCATCACCTTAGTGTTAGCCGCTGTATTCTTGCCGATGGCATTGGCGTCAGGCTCAGTGGGGATTATCTATCGTCAGTTCACCATTACCATGTCGGTTTCAATTTTATTCTCAGCTTTCCTTGCACTGACATTAACCCCTGCGTTATGTGCAACGATGTTAAAACCGATTGATCAAGACCATCAGAAAAAGGGTGTTTTTGCATCGTTTGATCGCAGTTTTGAGAAGCTGAACAATCGCTATGAACGCAGTTTATTTAAAGTAATTAAACATAAAACCCTCGCAATGTTATGTTTCTTAGGCATTGTCATTGTGCTGATTTTTAGTTTTAAACACGTTCCGACTGCGTTTATGCCAGAAGAAGATCAGGGGTGGTTTATGACTTCGATTCAACTTCCTGCGGATGCAACTCAAGAACGTACCCGTAAAGTCGTTGCTGAGTTTCAAAATTATTTAGACCAAGAAACGGGGATTAAAGACAATATGGCGGTCTTAGGTTTTGGTTTTAGTGGATCTGGTCAGAATACAGCGATGTATTTTACCAATCTATTGCCATTCGAAGAGCGTACTATTACGGCACAAGAAGTCGTGAATAATGCCAATATAGCGATGGCTGAAAGTTCAGAAGGTCAAACCATGTCTGTGTTACCACCAGCAATTGATGAATTGGGTAACTCATCTGGTTTTTCACTGAGATTATTAGATCGTGGCAATATTGGCATGCCTGCTTTAAGAGAAGCACAAGATCAGCTTTTAGCATTAGCAGCACAAAGTAAAATCGTGGCGGAGGTCTATCCTGAAGGTTTGCCAGAAGGCAGTTCTGTACAGCTTAAAATTGATAGAGATAAATTGCAGGCATTAGGTGTTAATTTCAGTGATGTGACCGATATTATTTCAACCTCAATGGGTTCGATGTATATCAATGATTTTCCAAATCATGACCGTATGCAGCAAGTCATTGTGCAACTTGATGCCAAATCACGCATGAGTATTGAAGATATTCTTCAGATTAAGGTGAACAGTCAAAGCGGTAAATTGGTTTCAATGTCTGAAATAATTACTCCAATTTGGCAACATTCCCCACAACAATACAATCGTTACAACGGTCGTCCATCATTGAGTATTTCTGGCAGTCCAGCAGCAGGTATATCTTCAGGACAAGCCATGACTGAGATGGAAAATTTGATTGAACAACTTCCGAAAGGTGTGGGTTATGAGTGGACTGGGATTTCTCTAGAAGAAAAACAGTCGGAATCACAAACCTTGTTTTTATTACTGTTGTCGATGTTAGTCGTTTTCCTTGTCTTGGCAGCGCTTTATGAAAGCTGGTCAATTCCATTCTCTGTGATGCTAGTTGTCCCTCTAGGGTTGATTGGCGCCTTTTTAGCAGTAATGTTACGTGGTATGCCAAATGATATTTTCTTTAAGGTCGGCATGATCACGATTATTGGTCTATCTGCAAAGAATGCTATTTTGATTGTTGAGTTTGCAAAAGCACTAAGAGAAGAAGGAATGGGTTTAGTGGAGGCAACCGTTGCAGCCGCTAAATTGCGCTTACGTCCAATCCTAATGACATCTTTGGCATTTACCTGTGGCGTTATTCCTTTAGTCATTGCCAGTGGCGCTAGTTCTGAAACTCAAAAAGCGATTGGTACAGGCGTCTTTGGCGGCATGATCAGCGCAACAATTCTAGCTGTTATTTTTGTACCGATTTTCTTTATTGTCGTCATGAGCATGGTTGAGAAATTCTCGAAACGTAAAGCGGCACATTAAGCATCAAAACTGAGAATAAAAGCTGTGGGTTAACGAGTTTAGCCCACAACAAATCTTTCATTTACATCTTTATTTCAGAATTGATTTAATAAACCATCAATATAGGTTTAATCATGAAAGCTACCAATCTTGATCCGAAACGCTGGTGGATATTGCTCGCTGTCGTGCTTGCATTTCTGCCGATTGTGATTGATATGACTGTACTGCATGTTGCGGTTCCCTCATTAACCCAATCGCTGAGTGCCACAAGTAACCAAGTCTTATGGATTATTGATATTTATCCATTACTTATGGCTGGACTTTTAGTTCCGATGGGAACTTTGGCTGATCGTGTCGGCAATCGTAAGATTCTGCTGATTGGCTTGGTTATATTTGGAATTGCCTCAGTCCTTGCGGCATTTTCCCAAACGGCTTCTATGCTGATTGCCGCACGTGCTTTATTAGCATTAGGCGGTGCCATGATTATGCCCTGTGTATTGGGTATTATTCGCAGAACCTTCGAAGACAGTCGCGAACGTGCCATTGCGCTGGGTATTTGGGGCACAATCGGATCAGCCGGTGCCGCCATTGGACCGCTCATTGGTGGGGGATTGTTAGAATATTTCTGGTGGGGTTCAGTTTTCCTGATTAACGTCCCAATCATGCTGGTTGTCGCACCAATGTGCTATTTCTTATTGTCCCGAAAAGAAGCTATAACCCCTGGACATTGGGCATTTGGTCAAGCGCTATTGCTGATTGTCGGTTTGATTTCGTTTGTATATGCACTAAAAGCAGGCTTAGGCGGTAAACAGTCGTTGTTGATTGTCTTGCCTTTGGTCGTTTTATCTATCGGCTTATTAACCATATTTGTACGCAAACAGCTGAATTCTCCTCAGCCGATGCTAGATCTTTCGCTATTTTCACGTCCTGCTATTTTAGCCGGCATTATTATGGCAATGGTTGCTGCAGGCGCTTTGGCAGGGGTTGAGTTAACTTTGGCAATGGAGCTGCAATATGTCATTCGTTTAACACCGCTGCAAGCCGGTCTTTTTATGGTTCCGATTATGGTTGCGGCCGCTATTGGCGGGCCTATTGCTGGTTTTTTATCCAATAAATTTGGACTCCGTCTGGTTGCGACCATGTCATTAATATTGGCAGCAATTGCGTTGGTCAGTTTGAGTTATTCAGATTTTCATCATCCGGGAATCATCGTTCCCTTTATTTTAGCTTCGATTGGATTAACACTGAGTATTGGTTTAACAGCTTCATCCATTGCGATCATGGGCTCAGTACCTGCAGAAAAGGGCGGTGCGGCAGGTTCACTTGAAAGTACAGGTTATGAACTGGGTACAGGACTAGGTATTACTTTATTTGGTGTTTTCATGGCCTATATATTTGGCAGTCATCTTCAAGTGCCGTCAGATTTAACTGCTGTTTTAGCAGAAAAAGCCAGACTTTCGATTGGTGATACCTATTTAGTGGCGAGCCAGTTACCCGTTGAACAAGGTACAGCATTGATTAACGCAGGTAAAATTGCCTTCAGTTCAGCTCATGTTAATTTATTATTAACAGCAGGGATTATCATCGGGATACTCTCCATTGTGGTATTTTTTATGCTAGCTAAATATCGAGATGAGAATTCATTGTGATGAAATTTATTTGAGGATCATCAAACAGAATGGTTAAGTTCAGACATCAATTTATCTTAAATTTATGGTTTAAATTAAGCCGTATTAATCTGAACTTAACACATTATAAATGAGTTGATGTCTTACGATTTAGTTGAATAGTAAAACAGCTGCCACCTAAGTTTTTGGATTTAGAATAATAAATATGACCTTGGTGTGCTTCAATAATTGCATCAATCACTGCCAAGCCTAATCCAGTACCGCCATCTAGACATGATCTAGAGTCTTCCAGTCGATAGAAGGGTTTGAACAGGTGTTTAAGATGCGATTCATCAATACCAGGACCTTCATCTTCAAACGTCAATACCCAATGTTCTGCTGTGGTTACAGATGTAATATTTATTTTTCCAGCATTCGAATATCTTAGAAAGTTAGAGAACAATGCAATAAAGACCTGTTCCATCCTTCTTATATCAACGCAAACCAATTTATCCGTCAAATTTAAAACAATAGTTAAACCTTTAACATGAAACCGTTCATTAAACATCTGCAGACATTTTTCAATACTATTTTTTAAATTGGTCTTTTCTAGTTCTAATCGTAATTGTTTATTTTCAATAAGTGTCAGTGTCCGTAAATCTTCCACAAGGTAAGATAAGCCTTCGACTTGGTTCAATAAGCTTAGGTGTAAAGCTTTATCGGCAATAAATATACCATCGACAATACCTTGCAAGCGACCTTGTAATATTGTCACAGGTGTTCGTAATTCATGTGCAATTGCAGCATTCCAAACAGTTGAATTCTTAACTGATACTTCAAGTTGGTTTGCCATTTCATTGAAGTTCTCAATAAGAGACTTGATTTCATGTGGAATATCATGATGTGGCTGTTTAATTCTGAGTGCTAAATTGCCTTGTTGAATTTGTTGAATAACATCTGCTAAATCACTAATTGGCTGTGTATAGCGTTTTCCATATTTAAAGGCGAGGATAGTAGAAAGAAAAAAGCCTGTTAATAGCACTAAAAACAGCCAGATAAAGTCAACGGAGGTAACTGAAAATTCATTTGAATTAATAACTTGTGTATTTAGAAAACCTATTTTTATCGCCCAGCTATAAACAAAATAGCCAATCATGAAAGATAACAGCGTAATGCCTAAATTGAATAGGCTCATCATGATAATAAACTGGAAGTTAATTCCAACAGAATTTTTAAAAAAGTTAAATTTCATGATTTTGATCTAAGCGATACCCCACGCCACGGACATTGATTAATAAGCCATTTACATCATTTTCTTCAAGTTTTTTGCGTAATTTGCTGATATGGCTATCTACAGTGCGATCTAAAGCATCACTTTCAGGCATACAGTTTTGGATCAATTCATTACGTGTAAAGACTTTATTCGGTGTTTTTGCCATCAAAAACAGTATCTTATACTCAGTTAACGTAAGGTTGAGCAACTGATTTCTTTGACCATTTGAAATGTAAACTTGATGATGATCTGGATTAATTTCAATATTTCTATAACGAATAATATTAGTTATTTCCATATTTTGGCTTGTACTTCGTCTAAGTACGGCTTGTATTCGTGCAATCACTTCGTTTGGGTTAAATGGCTTAATAATAAAGTCATCAGCACCCATTTTTAGCCCCATGATCTTATTCACTTGATCATCTAAGGCAGTCAGCATAATGACAGGTAAATGACTTGTTTGACGGATGATTTGTAGAATTTCCCAGCCATTTAGTTTGGGTAATTTAATATCAAGGAGAATCAGGTCGATAGAGTTGGCTTTTAGGCACTCTAAAGCTTGTTGTCCATCCAATGCACGGATGACCTGCATGTTTTCATTTTTTATGTATTTTTCAAGAATGTCACCAATATCATAATCATCTTCTACAACGAGAATGACGCTGTTTTCGAAGCTGTGCTGTAGATTTGGATACATATATTTTATCTTAGATGAAGTAGCTATGCATTTTAACATTTAATTGTGTAATGGAGATGATTAGACGAGCAGTCATTTATATTTGTAATTGAGGGGTGACATATAATAAAATTCGTTGCATATCAGTATTAATGAACAAAATGTCAATTATCATTCATTTAACATAATGGCTGTTATGCGAAACGAGATCTACCAGCTCTCGTTTTTTGTTATGGAAACTGCTAAAATTCAAATACGCCATTGACGTATAAAGAGTCCATGTTATTTATTGAAACCAGCATCTTTACCAAGCAAATTAAAGACCTTGTATCTGATGAGGAATATCGTCAACTTCAGCAAGATCTTTTGGTACAGCCTGATAGAGGTGACCTAATCAAGAATGGCGGTGGTATTCGCAAAGTACGTTGTGCTCAAGGTAACAAAGGGAAAAGTGGTGGGATACGGGTGATTTATTATTGGGTCACCGAGGATGATCAGATCTTTTTCTTAGTGGCTTATCCAAAATCAGTAAAAGATAATTTAACAGATAAGGAAACCGCCATTCTGCACCAACTCGTGAAGGAGCAATTTCATGGATAACAACTTATTTGATGACTTGGTTGCTTCAATCAAAGAAGCTGGAGCTATCAAACGTAAAGAAGTTAAAGCAAGCCGAGTTACAGAACTCGAATTGCCTGATATTAAAGAAGTACGTGAAAAAACTGGCTTGAGCCAAAATGAATTTGCTGCACGTCTACATATTAGCCCCCGTACCCTGCAAAATTGGGAACAGGGACGACGCTATCCAACTGGACCAGCAGCTACATTGATTCGAATTTTAGATGCTCACCCAAGCCTTATTTGAAAAAATTACTTAAAAAATGGGAGCTTAAGGCTCCCATTTTTATTTCGTATAAGGTGTATTATGTTAATTTTAGAAAATCTTCACTACTATTATTTTAAAATAAGCCTTATATCCAAGCATAAAACAAGGTTGTCTAGACTTCTTTTAACAGTAAAGTTATCATAAAACTGAATTTTATTTTTTAGGTAAGTTTATGCATTCTATCCGCATTCGTTAAGACACAACTATTTGCATAGTGACACTATTTTATAATGGTGGGCTTTTGTTGTGTCTTTAAGAATATATGCGGATATATAAAGTAAAAGTATGCTTAATTTATAAGTATGCTTTTAGTGCATAGTTTCCAGTTATAACTTAATTGACTAGCTATTTGTCCACCCTGTGGATGAATAGCTTTTTTTTTGGGAGGACACTGTGATGCTAGCTTTTGTTTTCACCTAAATCCTGTTTGCTGCATAAAAAATTTCAAGAGCTAAACAGGAGTAAATAAAAATGAGTTTAATTATTAAAGCGAGAAACATACGCTTGGATTATGCTGGGCGTGATGTTTTGGATATTGATGAATTGGAAATTCACTCTTATGACCGTATTGGTCTTGTGGGTGATAACGGAGCAGGAAAGAGTAGTTTACTCAAAGTACTTAATGGCGAAATTGTTTTAGCCGAAGCGACATTACAGCGTTTTGGTGATTTTGCACATATCAGCCAACTGGGCGGAATCGAAATAGAAACGGTCGAAGACCGGGCAATGTTATCTCGCCTTGGTGTTTCCAATGTACAAAACGACACAATGAGTGGCGGAGAGGAAACTCGTGCAAAAATTGCTGCCGCATTTTCCCAACAAGTACATGGCATTCTAGCGGATGAACCAACCAGCCACCTTGATCTCAATGGAATAGATCTACTTATTGGTCAACTTAAAGCATTTGATGGAGCATTACTTGTTATCAGTCATGACCGATATTTTCTTGATATGGTTGTAGACAAGATATGGGAGTTAAAAGACGGTAAAATTACGGAATATTGGGGTGGTTACTCGGATTACTTGCGTCAAAAAGAAGAAGAGCGACAACACCAAGCCGTAGAATATGAGCTGATGATGAAGGAACGGGAGCGATTAGAATCTGCTGTGCAAGAAAAACGCCAGCAAGCTAATCGATTAGACAATAAGAAAAAAGGAGAAAAATCCAAAAACTCTACCGAAAGTGCTGGACGACTTGGGCATGCAAAAATGACTGGCACCAAGCAAAGAAAACTGTATCAGGCAGCTAAGAGTATGGAAAAGCGTTTGGCTGCATTAGAAGATATTCAAGCACCAGAGCATTTGCGTTCTATTCGTTTTCGTCAAAGTTCAGCCCTAGAACTGCACAATAAGTTCCCGATTACGGCAGATGGTCTGAGCTTAAAATTTGGTAGCCGTACTATCTTTGATGACGCTAACTTTATAATACCGCTTGGCGCTAAAGTCGCTATAACTGGATCGAATGGAACAGGGAAAACGTCCTTGTTAAAAATGATATCAGAACGTGCTGATGGATTAACCATATCTCCAAAAGCTGAAATTGGCTACTTTACACAAACAGGATATAAATTTAACACGCATAAATCTGTGCTCTCCTTTATGCAGGAAGAGTGCGAGTACACAGTTGCGGAAATTCGTGCAGTATTGGCTTCAATGGGGATCGGAGCGAATGATATTCAAAAAAACTTATCCGACTTATCGGGAGGTGAAATCATCAAACTGCTTTTATCCAAAATGCTTTTAGGAAAATATAATATTTTGCTTATGGATGAACCAGGAAACTATCTTGACCTAAAAAGTATTGCCGCATTAGAAACAATGATGAAGTCCTATGCAGGAACTATTATCTTCGTATCTCATGACAAGCAATTGGTCGATAATATTGCTGACATTATCTACGAGATCAAAGACCACAAAATCATCAAGACTTTTGAGAGAGATTGTTAATGATAGCCAATCTAATCCGAACATTAATTATTGAACTCTTTAAAGGAAATTAAAAATGACAATTCAAGATATTCAATCACTTGCTGAAGCACACGGCTTGTTGCTTACGGACAAAATGAATTTCAATGAAATGGGCATTGATTTTAAGGTCGTTTTTGCTCTTGATACAAAGGGGCAACAATGGTTGCTGCGTATTCCTCGTCGTGATGGCATGAGGGAACAAATCAAGAAAGAAAAACGCATTTTAGAATTGGTAAAAAAACATCTTTCTGTAGAGGTTCCTGATTGGAGAATTTCATCTACAGAATTAGTGGCTTATCCCATACTTAAAGATAATCCTGTTTTAAATTTGGATGCTGAAACCTATGAAATAATTTGGAATATGGACAAAGATAGCCCGAAATACATAACATCTTTGGCAAAAACCTTATTTGAAATCCATAGTATTCCTGAAAAAGAAGTTCGGGAAAATGATTTGAAAATTATGAAACCTTCAGATTTAAGACCTGAAATAGCAAACAATTTGCAGTTAGTAAAATCTGAAATTGGTATAAGTGAGCAATTGGAAACCCGCTACAGAAAATGGTTGGATAATGATGTTCTATGGGCAGATTTCACCCAATTTATACATGGCGATTTATATGCTGGGCATGTACTAGCTTCAAAGGATGGAGCTGTTTCAGGCGTTATTGATTGGTCAACAGCCCATATAGATGACCCAGCGATTGATTTTGCTGGGCATGTAACTTTGTTTGGAGAAGAAAGCCTCAAAACTCTAATCATCAAGTATGAAAAACTAGGGGGTAAAGTTTGGAATAAACTATATGAACAGACTTTAGAAAGAGCAGCGGCCTCTCCTTTGATGTATGGTTTATTTGCCTTAGAAACTCAAAATGAAAGCCTTATCGTTGGAGCAAAAGCTCAGTTGGGAGTTATATAATTTAAAAATATGATTGCTGAGAACTGCCTTGTTTTGAAACTTGGTTGGCTTTAATTAGTTTTTAGTATTCTTTATAGAAAATGCCTCGATCAAGGGGCATTTCTAACAATCATTTAACATAAAATTTCTTATGTGAAGTAACCTGAATGCAGCGGTGCCCCATTGGGGGCGCGTTGAGATAAGCCTCTTTTAGATAACTTTAGCAACTCGATAGACAGTTGCAACTCCACAATTCACTGCTTTGGCAATTTCTTCCTTAGTCATATTGCCAACTACTAGCAATTCTTTTATTCGTTTATGTTTAGCCTCATTTGCCTTCTTGCCTGTTGGTTTGTAACCCGAACGTGCCAGGCCCTGCTTAATACGTTCTATACGTTTCTCATTGTCTAGGCGGGCCATTGTTGCCAGAAGATCAATCAACATATTGTTGATGAGTTCCAAGATTGAATGAGTAATGCTGTCACTGGTTTGAATCATTTGGTAGGTAGTAGGAAGATCTGCTACGACTAAACGAAGTCCCTTCTCCTGGATCCTGCGCTTCAGCTCTTGAAAATCTCGTTGGGTTAGGCGTGATAAGCGGTCAATACTTTCAACTAACAATGTGTCACCTTGATTTGCTTCTGACAGTAGCTTATTCAATTCAGGTCGGTCTAACTTCGTACCACTATAGTTTTCCACGTACACAATGGTTTCACCCAAATTCAAGTTTTGGTTTAGATCCTGAAGAATCTGCAAAGCCCTTTCTGCATCTTGATCTTTAGTTGAAGCTCGTAGATAAATACGTGTATTCATTTCTATCATTTAATCTTAATTCTATTAGATTAATGATAATACTATCATTTAATTATTGCATTAAGTCTAATGATAGATATTGTATGCGATTTGGCTCGCTATCATTCAGGTATACTCTTTTGATAAAAAAAGCATAACTAAAAGCCATGCCTTGGGAATTCGTATAACGTGTATTATGTTAATTTTAGAAATAATTAAAAGTTTAGGAATACTAGTAGAATGCAGCTTATAGAAATAGAACCTTATTTTTGGGAACTATATGAGGATAGCGAAAATATATATCTCAATGTTCTTATAAATATGAGTGCAATTTCTTGGGAGAAAACTATCTGCTTAGATGAACAAACGATTCAGCAGTATCAGACTCAAGGAAAAGGTTTTATTGATGGCTTAGCTAAAAGGATTGAAAGTAGCCAATTTAGAAAAGATTATGAAAGATTTTACTCATATACAGATGCCTCCAAAGAACAGAAAAAAGAAATGCTTCAAGCATTTAATGAATATAAGGCTAAGCAAAATTAAATCCATTTAACATAATGGCTGTTATACGAGATGAATAACAGAAAAAACCTAGGCACTGGCCTAGGTGTTAAATTAAAAAAATACATAAAAATTAAGGCTATAGTCTCAATTTTTCAACTTCGTATAACGTGTATTATGTTAATTTTAGAAGATCTATACAATTCTGTACTTTTTCACAATCATAGAAAAAGCAAATAAAATACTTATCCAAAATAAATAATCAATAAAAAAATTGAGAAAAACAAATTGATCCATGCCGATGAAAATAAATAAAGGATTGATACTTATACTTCCGACTGGAGAGGTTTCACCATCTATAAGGAACTGGAGAGGAAATCCCCCAGCTATGACTTTAACTTTTTCAAGCTTATCTACAACTATGCGAGCAACTAATATATTTTTTTGATAAAGCAAAGATACGTAAGTCAAAATAATCGCTAAAAAATTAAAATATAATATTTTTTTCATAACTATTCTTTATCTTTTAAGTTAATTAAAAACAGCCAATAACATAAGCCAGGAAATAGAGCCAGAAAGCTAGCCCATGTATTGGTATACATCTTCCACCAATCTTCAGCAATCTTTCCAGTATGCCCCCATCCTAAAAGAATAAAAAATGGAGTAGCAATAATTAGAGAGGTAATACAGATGGTTAATAAATTAAGACTGTTATAACGATTTAAAAGAATTGAGAATATGTAGCTAAAAGGCACAGTCAAAATACAATAAGCCAAGTAAATAAGACCGTGTCCTACAAGAACTACGAAAATCGAGTATAGGCTGTATTCGTGATTCACTGCGATAAACAGGACTGTTGTTAAAAAAAGTAAAGGTAAAGGAGCAAGTAAGAGTGCTTTTACTATTTGTTCATTTGAGTATTTCACTAATTTAATTCTCTTATCTACTCAATAAATAATAATACTATAACGATTTTATTGGAGGTTTTTTGATTCTATTTAACATAATGGTGGTTATACGAATTGAACGTAAGCGTCCGCTGAACCCCATGCCTATTTTTTAATTCGGTTCAGGTTTCCAGCGGTGTGGTAGCAATTCTTCAATCTGAGTCACTTTATGTGTCGGCAACCTTTTCAGCACATCACTTAAATAGGCATTTAATCCTGAGAACTAAGAATTATCATTTAAAAATACCACAAAGTAGTATAAAATAAACTACTACAAGGTAGTATGAATGCAATCAATGTATACAATATGTGAGACTCCATTATTTACTAAATACTGTCTTGTTTATTGGACTCAGGAAGAATATGAGGAATTCAAAACATTCTTAGCATTAAATCCTGAAGCAGGAGATGTAGAGCCTAATGCAGGTGGTATTCGTAAGATTAGATGGACTAGCGGTGGTAGAGGTAAAAGTGGTGGTGTCAGAGTCATCTACTTTAATCGTTTAGCAAATGGAGAGATTTGGTTATTAACCTTGTACAGTAAAAAGCAAACTGTACAGCTTAGTAAGAAGACTCTTCAAGCATTAGTGGAGAAACTAAATGACTCGTTTAATGACTGAAAAAGAACTTGAGGCTTTTGAAGCAACTAGGGATATTGAAGCTGAAATATTACAAGGCATCGACGATATGCTTACTAGTAATGCAGCGAAAAGAACCGTAATCACTGAGACAGATGTAGCGTTAGCTCGTAGAAAGGCTCAACTAACACAAGATCAGTTTGCTAAGATTCTTGGCGTATCAAGACGTACTCTTGAATCATGGGAACAAGGTGCGAGAAGACCATCAGGAGCAGCAACATCCCTTATTCGATTATTTATTGTTGATCCAAAATTTGTAAAAGAGAGTCTGGCTTAATTTAGACAGCTCTCTACTATATTTATTTAAGGTTTTTTATGAAGCACTTAGGATTTGTGGGAAAAAGTACTGAATATTTAGGGTATACCCATATTGAAATTATCAATAGCTCATTACGCTTATCTTTCAATATTCCATCAACAAAAGATCTAGAAGAAACCTTTAAAAAGATAGTCGAAAATAACTATGATTTACTCATGGAAACATCAGCAGAAATCGAGTTCGAATTAGAAAGTGAAACGCTAGCAAAGATAGAAACCATCATAAAAGAAAAAGGGATTGAACTTGATGAGTTTGTTCAAAATGCGCTGATTAAACTTATCAACCAAAATGAATTGGCTAAGACTGATTAGACCTTAAATGCAGACAATAAAAAACCCCAGCATCCTGCCGGGGTTTCTCATATTGGGTTGCTAGGTATGACTCCTGTCTTACCTCACGCTCCTGGTGCGATCTTTCTTATTCTTGTTGTTTGGAACTTCCTGTTCCTGATGAGTTCATCATAGGAAAATTCCACTGTTCCTGGTAGCCGCAAAGAGCCGAGATTGTTGTGCGCCAGGGCGTACAAAATAGCCTAAATTTTATCCACAGCCATTGGGGATAGTTTCGGATCCTGAAAGCCGATGAAATGGGCACTGATTGCCAAATTGATCGTTTTTTAATCAAATTTACTGGCAAAATATTACAGATCTGCTTAAAAACTCACCAACTTATTACAAAAGCCGATTTTTTGCTTTTTCTTAGTCATGGCTAAATTTTCAAGTGATTGATATTTATATTAATATACAAGTGTACTTCGTATAATCGCCATTATGTTAAATAGAGGGAAAATCTATTTTTAAAGTGATAAAATTATTGCAGTTATTTTAAGAATAGCTGCTTTTGATACTTGATCATCTATCCTAATTAAAAACTGTTTTTTAATAATTTGGAATATAAATAAGATTTAGTTAAAATTAACATTATTCATATAAATTAACATTATGTATTACATTTACTAATAATTTAAAATAATTAGTAGAAAAAAATTATGTTTTAATTATTTCTTTGATTATATAAGTTGAGAGTAAAAAATGATTAATACGGAATTTTCAAAGTGTATTTCTGCATGTACAAACTGTTCACTTATTTGTACTGAATGTGCAACTTCTTGTTTAAAAGAAAAAGATTTAGAGATGATGCGTGAATGTATTCAACGTTGTCTAGAATGTGCAGATATTTGTCAGTTATGTGTGCGTATGCAACAACATAACTCACCTTTCCTCAAAGAGATTTGTGAGCTTTGTGCTAAGATCTGTGAATATTGTGCGGAAGAGTGTGAAAAACATTCACATGATCATTGTAAAAAATGTGCTGAGGCTTGCCGTCAGTGTGCAGAAGAATGTCGAAAAATTGCCATGTAAAATACTTCAATAATGTTAATTATATGCTCTAGACTAACATAATCATTCTGCTAGTCTAGAGCCTTTCCTAAAATTAACATAATACACCTTATACGAAGCCAAAAATGGGAGCTTTAAGCTCCCATTTTTAGTCTTTAATTCGCTTTTTCGCTTCGTCATAAACTATGCTATCAGCTCGTTTTCCGACGGTAATGAGCAGGATAACTACCTGATCATCTTTAACTTGATAGACAAGTCGGACACCAGCTTTTAATAATTTGATTTTATAGCAACCTGCAAGATCGCCTCTAAGCATATTCTTTGGAATATGTGGCTGCTCTATGACTTTGGCTAGTTTCTTTTTAAATTGATCTCGTATAGCAACAGGGAGTTTTCCCATTCTGCTGTAAAGTCCTTGTGACGTAAAAGCTTATAAGTCATCTAATGTGACTTCCTCAAACATCTCTTTAGGATCATTAATGCGCTTACGGACAAGAGCTAATAATTCTTCATCTTCTTCCGAAAGCAAAGCTTTTTTGACAGGCAGTTTCCCAGTCGTAGCAACATACTCAAGAATACTAGTGAAGAAATCAGTAGGTGCAATACCTTGCTCTTTAAGGATTGAATAAGATTTTTCTTTAAGGGCTTCATCGATCCTGAAGTTAACAGTAGCCATCATATTTCCCAAGTATTTAATGTACTAGGAATATTGTAATGCAAATTGCATTACAAGTCGACTTCGCATAACAGCCATTATGTTAAATGGAAGGAAGCAAAATAAGTTAACATTTTGCTTCCGGCCACATTAAGCTAGAGTTTTATTTAAATAAAGCTATTTAGTAATCATTAAATTAATTAAAATCTAAATCTAACACCAGCTCCATATAACCAACCTTTCTCAGAGTTTGATTCTATTTGCCACGACGTTTCATCATTACCTTTTGAATACTCATAGGCAATGTCGATATAAGGCATGATCTTTTTACTGATTTCATAGCGAGTTTCAAACCCTGCGGTTGCACTGCTTAAACCAGTTTTTTTCGCATATTTAGAGTCATCACTAAAGATAGCATCCAACTCTAAATAAGGTTGAATAATCAACTTTTGCGTAATCAGAAAATCACGTTCCGTTTCTAGGCTAAAGCCCGCATAATTGTCTTCTCCCGCATAGAGATAAGCATCAGTTTCAAAGAAATATGGCGCCATACCATGTAAGCCAATCACCGCATCAACATTTTCTTCGGTGTCTTTGCGATGATCATTGAGTTCAACTTTTTCACTACGATAACGTGCACCAATCTGTGCATCCCAAAAGTCTGAAATCATACGGCTATATAAAAGTTTGGCATCATAATGTGCATCATGCGATTCTTCTTTATCGGCATGAATTTTAATAAAAAGCTTATTTTCATCTGTGCCAATACGGGTTTCAAACTCTGACTTTAAATCACCTGTGCCATCTTCATTGACAAGCCACTTATTGTCCACTGTCGTAATCGCATAAATTTGCGCACCGTGTTCTGAGCGATGATCATAATGCGAACTCTGCTGAGCATTCGCATCTGGTACATGATGTAAATGATTAACCGTAGATGTTGCCTGATGTTGTGCCTGATTCATTTGGCTATGGTTCATTTGAGAGCGATCCATTTGCATCGGCTGATTTTGACTAGAAGATGTAGCAACTGTCATTTTTTCAGGCGCACTATGATCTTCACCATTATGTGCCAAACTCACTGCACTGACCATCAACAAAGAGCTTGCTAAAACAGTTTTAGAAAAAAGATTAATGGTGCGCATGTTGATCTCCTTTCTGTACTTTTTGATCTTGCTGTTTCTCTGTTGATTT
Source organism: Acinetobacter sp. YH12144 (assembly GCF_013418345.1). NCBI lineage: Bacteria > Pseudomonadati > Pseudomonadota > Gammaproteobacteria > Moraxellales > Moraxellaceae > Acinetobacter > Acinetobacter sp. YH12144. Next base: position 31,285 of record NZ_VPCD01000012.1, read on the forward strand.
GTGATGCATTGGCTGATGACCTGCATGTTGATGGTTCATCGGTGCTGAATGTGCAGCATGATTCATTTTCCCCATCATCTGCATGTGTTGTGCATGCTCTTGTGGAGAATGCTGTGAATGATCCATCTCAGACATCGCTTGATGATTCATTGATGGTACATTTTTTCCATCAGTCTGAGCAGTTGAATGATGCCCTTCGTGCGCCAAACTTAAGCTTGTTAAACTCAATACCGCAACAGAAAAAAACGCTTTAAATACAAAATTAGTGATGTGCATGTCCAGCTCCTTTTTGCTCAGTTACTTGGTGAGTTTGAGTCGAATTTGTACCTTGAATTGGCGTTGTAGACACTTGTTCATCGCTAACATTTGCCACGATCAACTTGTTCATCATTCCTGCACTCATGTGATACAACAAATGACAATGGATTGCCCATTCGCCCAACTCATCCGCAGTTAATAAAGCAGTGACTGTTTTACCCGGTGGTACAATCAATGTGTGTTTATTCGGCATATCTACCGACTCTTGACCATTCTCCAACTGCATAAACATGCCATGTAAATGCATGGGGTGCGCCATCATACTGTCATTAATAAATTTGATACGGATACGCTCGCCATACTTCACTTTTAATGGCTCAGCATCGCTGAATTTTTTACCGTTAATCGTCCAAATATAACGCTCCATAGTACCGCCCAAACGCACTACTAATTCACTGCTAGCTTCACGAGTATCTTTTTGCGGTTCTAAAGATTTTAAATCACTATATTGCAAGGCTTTATTGCCCGCAGGTGTAGATGCATTTGCCCAACCATAAACCACTTGATCATTTTCTTGTGGTTTTGCTGTGCCATGCTGTGAATGATCCATTTTCGAGTGATCCATGCCTTGCATATCGCCATGGTTCATTTTTGAATGATCCATTTTCGAGTGATCCATGCCTTGCATATCGCCATGGTTCATTTTTGAATGATCCATTTTCGAGTGATCCATGCCTTGCATATTGCCGTGGTTCATTTTCGAATGATCCATTCCTGCATGATCACCACCACCATGTCCCATATCTTCCATGGTCAAAAGTGAGCGTGGACGTGGTGCAGGCATATGAATGCCATGTGTCATAGGATTTAGTTCATTGTGCAGTGTACCAATCGCATAGCCTGAACGGTCAATTGACTCAGCTTCAATTTGATAATGTCCGCCTTTTGGCTCCACAATCACATCATAAGTTTCAGCTGTGCCAATACGAAACTCATCCACAGCAACAGGTTTTACAGGCTGACCATCAGCACTGACCACAGTCATTTTCAAGTTAGGAATACGGACATCGTAGAAAGACATCGCAGATGCATTCACAAAACGTAGGCGAATTTTTTCATTCGGTTTAAACATTCCTGTCCAATTTTGTTCAGGTGTTTTGCCATTAATGAGGAAGGTATAACCTGTAACATCCGACATGTCGGTTTTTAGCATACGCATCTGATTCCACATTTTGCGGTCAGACCATGTCGCTTTTATGCCATCACGTTTAACCTGCTTCCAAACATCACCCAAGGTTTCACGCTGATCTTGATAATATTCAGCTGAAATTTTAAGATCTTTCTGAATTTGATCACTGGTTTTTTCATGAAAATCTGACAACATCACCACATAGTCACGTTCAGCTTTTTCATGTGCTGCCAATGGTGTTTTACCTTTTGGATAAATCACAAAAGAACCATATAAGCCGTCCTGTTCCTGTCCTTTAGAATGAGCGTGATACCAATAAGTCCCGCTTTGGCGAATCTTGAATTTATAAACATACTCGCTTTGAGGCTTAATACCGTTAAAACCATTAAATCCCGGTACACCATCCATAATGCCCGGCAACAACAGTCCGTGCCAATGAATAGAAGAATCTTGGTTTTTTAAATTATTTTTCACGCGAATGATGGCTTCATCACCCTCTTCAAACTCAAGCAAAGGCGCAGGAAATTGACCATTTACGGTAATGCGCTTTACAGGCTTTCCAGTTGGGCTGACCACTGCTTCATCAATAACAAGCTGATATTCACGCACTTCGGCAAAAACCAAAGGCGACGATGCAAAACAAATACCTGCTAATAGGTACGAACTAATTTTATGAGACATAACTTAACCTTAATTTTTGAAAAATAAATAAATTTTAAAAAAAATGGTTAAGTTTTAGGAGGACGTGAAATTTCTTGCCAATACCCATTTAGATATTGGTTGGGGTAATAAAAATTAGGCTGATCTATAGAATAGAAGGTATCTAGGGGATCTAGCGAGCTTTGCAAAGAATGAAGACATGAGATCTGTGTCTGGCAGGATAAGCTAGAACATTCCTGACACTTTTTGTGATCTATATTCTGATTAAGAGCTAAATGATTATGGCAATCGGTATTCGTCTGTACTTCGTGATTAATACCATGTTGAGTGACTTGCTGTGCTTGATCTAAACAATGATCTTGGCTCATTTCAGTTTGCATATTGATATGCATTATCTTTACTGATGCAACAGACACACTACTCCATCCTATGGCAAAAACCATAAGAAAACAAAACCAAAGTTTTTTGGAGAGATGAGTCAACACGAATGCTATCTAGGAATAGAATTTAATCCAAAATATCTTAACGGAATTTCAAATATTTACAACCCAATATAATTTAGTAGTTTCTCTAAAATTAACATAATACACGTTATGCGAAATTAGAAAAATGAGTTTATTGCACTGATATTTATCTGTTTTTTAAATTTTAGACCTGGGTTGGTGCCCAGGTTTTTTTATTGCGTATAACAGCCATGATGTTAAATAGTTCTCTTTTTAGATAAATATTCATGTTTTCAATACATGCTAATTAGAGATTTTGAACTCAAGCAATTCTATAAAATTTTAACTTATGTGTACCTCTACTTTTAACTTCGGTTATTTATGGGAGGATTACCGGTGGCCTAACTTAAATAAAAAGTCTCCGACAAACCCGGTACGGTTCACTATCTATTGTTATTCTTACCTGAAATTGATGTGAGCTTATAGAGACAAGGTAAATTTGCAAAAGTGCCGGCTATTCAGTGTTCATTGAATGTTTAATTTAATTTATTAAGCTTGACCTTGGAGTGGCTCTAAGCCTTATACTTGGTACAAATTTTTCGATTGTTATGATGATGCGTTCTACTACATGGATTACAGTCTTGGTTGGATTGTTCATGTTCCAAAGCTTTTGGAATGTGGCGGCGGCCTTTTGTGTCCATGAACAACAGCCTCAATCACAGCAGAGTTATCATTTTGGTCATCACCAAAATACCTTGTGTGCCAGCGATAGTCGTCAACACGATCATAATGGACAGTCAGAAAACATAAAAACATTCAGTAGCGATTTAGAAATCGGTGAAGATCATCAAGATCATCTACCATCGATGACGCATTTGATTGTACAAAATGAAAAAGTAGATGTGTTTCATCCAAGCTCTGAAGTTAAAGTGAATCCACAATTTCATTGGAAAAACAGCTATCAGGCTCCTGACCTGTTTCAACAAAGCCCACCTCCCGAATTTTCCCCGCTCATGGTGGGGTAGCCTAAAACATTCCCACCACTTTTATTATTTAAATAAGTGGGAAAAATCATGTCTTCACAATCAATTATACTCTTGCGTCATAGCTTGGTTGCTTGTATATGTGCAGCGGCTATGCAATATAGCTATGCTGAAAACGTTACCAGCTTTGAATCCGCTTTAGCAAAAGTACAAAGTTACCAGACTCAAGACAAGCTGTGGCAACAAGTTCAGCAAATATCTGAATTGAATATTCAGCAAAGTCGGTTATGGCAGAATCCAAGTATAAGTTTAGAACAGTCTGGCTTTGGCTCAGGTCAAGAACAGGAATTCAATGTTGGCGTTAGTCAACCTCTAGATCTATTTGGTCAGCGTAAGCTGAACCGGGTGATTGCCAATACCTCGAATCAACAAATCCAATTGCAACAGCAATTATGGAAGGCACAAAGCCAACTGATTGTTAAATTTGCATGGTCGCAATTTGCACTTGCTGAGGTTGAGCAGTCTGCTTATTCAGTACAGTTAAAAACAAGTAAAGCCAATCTGGACAGTGCCCAGAAACGCTATCAGGCAGGCAGTATTGCCCTGGTTGATTTTGAGCGTACCCAAATTGAAGCGCTAGAAATCCAACGACTTTATCAGCAAGCGATGCTGAATAAACAAGCTGCCGGTCGTCAGCTGTCTAATTTGTGGGGGGGAGAAACATCTTCACATCTTCAATTGAATAAAACCGCTATCCCTTGGCCAGAGCAAAGTCTCCAAACTGTGCAACGGTATATTGCTGAAGGGTGGCTAGAAAAATTCTATGCCTTGAACATTCAGCAATCGGATCATCAAATTGAAAATTTAAGAATTCAGGCACGTCCCAATCCGACTTTAAATGTAGGCATGAAACGTAGCAAAACCCCTAATGAAAGCAACGATACGACTTTGGCAATCGGCGTGGCTATTCCACTGAATATTTTCAACCGCCAGCAATATGCGATCCCGATGGTCCAGCAACAGCAAATATTGCTGAACCAACAGCAGCAGCGTGAGCTGAAGCAACAAATACTCAATATTGCCAACAGCATGCATCAGCTCAAAGGTTTACGTAGCCAGTTCGATGCCACAACAGCACAAGTTACTTTGGCGACCAAAGTTCAGAGCCGTACTTTACAAGGGTTTCAGGCAGGGAAACTGTCCATTACCGACGTTCAGCAAGCAACCACCCAACTGCAGAATCTTCGATTGGGTCAATTACAAATTCTACGTCAAGCTTGGCAAACTGCCCTCGCAGCTGAGGCACTCAGTATTGGCACAAGTTATGAAGAAATTAGCCGTTCGGATGCCTATACACAACTGAATAAAAAGGCAGTCGAAGCATCGCAAAATTTAATCAATGGGGGAGCACGATAAAATGAACGCCAAGCAAAACGGAAAAATATCCCAGTCTCTCATGATTGCAATTTTGATTCTGATTACGGTCTTGGTCAGTCTGGTTATTTGGTTAAGTTCAAAAAAAACTGAATCTGAGGGGCATGGTCATGATGAGGGAAATGCCGAACATTCTGATGAAGATAGTTCTGAAGAAGGACATGCTGAAGAAGGCGAAATACAACTGACCAGCCAACAAATGGTTGAACAAGGTTTAAAAGTTGCTGTTGCATCCACAGGATTGGTTGAAAAGCTGACAACCCTGCCAGGTAAATTGGTGGTGAATACCGATCAACAAGCGCATATATCGCCTAATTTTAGTGGTCATGTCGAGCAGGTCAATGTGGCTTTAGGACAGAGCGTGCAAAAAGGACAAACGCTGGCTGTACTAATCGTGCCTGAACTGATCGACCAACAGGCAAATCTGCGTATGGCACAGGTGAATCTGGATTTGGCCCGTAAAGATTACCAGCGCGAACAGCAACTCTGGTCACAGGGGATTTCTGCCAAACAGGATTACCAGCGTGCCGAAAATGCCTACCGTCAAGCGCAGATTACTGTCCAGTCCTCACAAGCACGTTTAAATGCATTAGGTGCAAGTGGCAATAACAATGGGCGTTTTCTGATTAAAGCACCGATCTCTGGGGTGATCAGTCAAAAAGATATTGTGGTCGGTGAAAATGTGCAACTGGCTAATCAGCTCTTTGTCATTGAACAGCTGAAAGATTTATGGCTTGAGTTTAATTTGCCGAATCAATTCTCAGGTCAACTGCAAGCCGGGCAAAAAATTGACTTTAAAGTGAATGATTCAGATCAAATCTATAAAGCTACTGTACAAAGCTTAACCTCTCAGGCAGATGTACAAACAGGGCGTCTGGTGGTGCGCGCAAAACTCGATGCGCAAGCTACTGAGTTGCGTTCTAATGTGTTAGTGAGAGTGTTGATTCCGGAAGCTACAGCAAAATCAGCCCTTCGGATTCAAAAGTCTGCGCTGCAAAGTATTGAAGGTGAAGACAGTATTTTCATCGTAGATTCAGAACAAAAAGGTCAAGTCCACTTAAAAGCACAGAAAGTGCAATTGGGGCAGGCTTCAAGTGATGGACAATGGCTTGAAGTGATTTCTGGGCTGACTGAAGGGCAGAAGTATATCGCTCAAGGCAGTTTCTTGTTGAAATCTGAATTAGAAAAAGACGAGGCAGGCCATGAACATTAATTCTGATCTGCCAAAACCAGAAGGTTTATTCGAACGAATCATTCAGTTTTCCATACAAAATGCGATTTGGGTGTTGCTCTTTGTCTGTACCTGGATTGCGGTCGGGGTGTATAGCTATCAGAAACTCCCGATTGATGCTGTACCCGATATTACCAATACCCAAGTCCAGATTAATACTCAAGCCAAGGGTTTTACTGCGCTTGAAGTCGAACAGCGGATTACCTATCCCATTGAAAATGCCATGGCTGGCATTCCGGATCTGGAGCTTACCCGTTCCATATCCCGTTATGGACTCTCTCAAGTCACCATTGTCTTTAAAGATGGGACTGATATTTATTGGGCCCGTCAGCAGATTAACCAACGGATACAGGAGGCGCAATCTGAGTTGCCTGCACAAATCGCACCGACGATGTCCCCCGTTTCTACGGGTCTCGGTGAGATTTATCAATGGGTACTGAAGGCAGATCCGAATGCGAAAAAGCCGGATGGAACTGCATACACGCCGATGGATTTGCGTGAGATTCAGGACTGGATTGTGCGTCCTCAACTGCAACGTGTTAAGGGAGTTGCAGAGGTCAACAGTATTGGTGGTTTTGAAAAAACCTATGTGGTCTCTCCCGATTTAAACCGGATGCAGCAACTGAATATCTCATTAGAACAACTGCAACAGGCTTTAGCGCAAAATAATGAGAACCGAGGTGCAGGTTATATTGAAGACAATGGTCAGCAATTGACGGTACGTGTACCGGGTACATTCAATGGGCTTTCTGATATTGAGAACACCATGCTGGGTAGCCCAAATGGCAGCCCAATTCGGGTTGGTGATATTGCGCAAGTCTCTATTGGGCATGATTTAAGAACCGGTGGGGCAACCTATAACGGCAAAGAAACCGTTTTAGGGATTGCCATGATGGCGATGGGTGGAAATAGCCGGACTGTTTCTAAAGCTGTGGATGCCAAGCTTCAAGATATTCAGAATAGTTTGCCTAAAGGGGTAGTGATTGAAACGGTGTACGACCGTACTACCTTGGTTGAGAAGGCGATTAAAACCGTTCAGAAAAACTTGGTAGAGGGAGCAATCCTGGTCATCATCATTCTGTTCCTGTTTTTAGGGAATATCCGTGCTGCCTTGATTACTGCCTGTGTCATTCCACTCTCTATGCTGTTTACCTTAACCGGGATGGCACAGAAAAATATCAGTGCCAATCTGATGAGTTTAGGTGCACTCGATTTCGGCATCATTGTCGATGGTGCTGTGGTGATTGTCGAAAACTGTATCCGGCGTTTAGCCCATACACAGCAACTGTTAAAACGACCTCTCACACAAAGTGAACGCTTTAAGGAAGTTTTTCTGGCTGCCCGCCAAGCACGTCGTCCTCTTATTTTTGGTCAGCTTATTATTTTGGTGGTGTATTTGCCGATTTTTGCTTTAAGTGGTGTGGAAGCAAAAATGTTCCATCCGATGGCATTGACAGTGGTACTCGCCCTTGTTGCAGCCATTATTTTATCGATCACCTTTGTGCCTGCTGCTGTGGCATTGTGGGTCAAAGGCGATATTCAAGAAAAAGAAAGTCGTTGGATGTTATGGCTAAAAGCTAAATATCAGCAAACTCTTGATATTTCGTATCAATACAAAGCAGTTGTGCTGACTTTTGCACTGTGTGTATTAGTGATTACGGGATTTATCAGTACCAAACTCGGCAGTGAATTTGCACCACAGCTCAGTGAAGGAGACTTTGCGGTACAACAGTTACGTTCACCAAGTACAGGCTTAGAAGAGTCTTTACGTATTCAGGAGAATACTGAAAAACTTCTTTTAAAGAGTTTCCCTGAAATTAAGGCAGTATTTGCCAGAACGGGTACAGCCGAGGTTGCAACAGATGTCATGCCACCCAATATTTCAGATGGCTATATCATGTTAAAGCCTCGTTCAGAATGGCCAAATCCTAAAGAAAGTTTAGATGAATTACGTGGCCGTATGGTGACGTATTTAGCCACGATTCCAGGCAATAATAGTGAATTTTCACAACCGATTGAACTCCGATTTAATGAATTGATCTCAGGTGTGCGTAGTGATGTTGGTGTGAAAATCTTCGGTGATGATATGAATGTCCTCAATACTGAGGCGACTAAAATCTCCAAAATCATTCAGCAAATATCGGGTAGCAGTGCCGTGAAAGTTGAGCAGACCTCAGGTTTGCCATTACTGAATGTCGAGGTAAATAAAACTTTGGCTGCACAATATGGTTTGAGTGTGCGTTCAATTCAAGACCTTGTGGCAACCAGTATTGGTGGACAAAGCGTGGGAGAGATTTTAGAAGGCGATCGTCGTTTTGATTTTGTTATCCGTCTTGGAGAGCAAGACCGTAGTGTCGCATCTGTTTCCCAGTTACCTATTCAGCTTCCAAATGGTGGCAGTATTTTATTGTCGGATGTCGCGCAAGTCTCGACCATTGAAGGAATCAACCAAGTCAGTCGAGAAAATGGTAAACGCCGAGTTGTGGTTACAACGAATGTTGAAGGGCGTGATTTAGGGTCTTTTGTTTCTGATGTACAGACACAGCTCAAAGCATACACTTTGCCAAGTGGTTATTGGATAGAATATGGCGGTCAGTTTGAAAATTTGGCTTCAGCCAAAGCACGGATGCAAATCGTGATTCCACTGGCTTTAATCACTATCTTTATTTTACTGATGGCGGTCTTTCACAATGTCAAAGAAAGTCTATTGGTCTTTACCGGGGTACCCTTTGCCTTGACCGGTGGTGTGCTGTTCCTTTGGCTAAGGGATATTCCATTATCGATGTCAGCTGGAATTGGCTTTATTGCCTTATCTGGTGTTGCAGTCCTCAATGGACTGGTAATGCTGACCTTTATTAAGGAATTAAGGGACAAATATCCAGTGCATAAAGCCGTGTGGCAAGGGGCTATTTTGCGCTTAAGACCAGTGTTGATGACAGCTTGTGTGGCTTCACTGGGTTTTGTACCAATGGCGCTGGCAACCGGAACAGGGGCTGAGGTTCAACGGCCACTGGCAACCGTAGTGATTGGCGGGATTATCTCTTCAACATTACTAACTTTGGTGCTGTTACCCGTGCTTTATCGTTGGATAAATGAAAAGAAAGTTTCTTAATCCAATAGATTAGTCGATTTACAGCAGAGATATTGGCTGTTATCCAATATCTCTGCTCATCATAAATAGAATAAGGAAAATATTTTATGTCAGAACATCATGATCATAGCCATGCGGTTGTTACTGAAGAAAATAGTAAGAAGTTAATGGTTGCCTTAGGTTTAACGACTACTTTTTTAATAGTAGAAGTTGTCGCTGCTTTTATTACCCAAAGTTTGGCTTTGTTATCTGATGCAGCTCATATGTTTACTGATGTAGCCGCTTTAGCTATTGCTCTTGCCGCTATCAAAATTGGTAAAAAAGCCGCAGATGATAAAAGAACTTTTGGCTATCAGCGATTTGAAATTTTAGCGGCTCTGTTTAATGCGGTGATGCTTTTTGTGGTAGCAATATATATTGTATATGAAGCTTATCAACGTTTTACGAATCCTGCTGAAATTCAAAGTGTTGGAATGATGATTGTCGCGGTCATTGGTTTGGTCATAAATTTGATTTCAATGAAAATCCTTTCTGCTAGTGCTGAAGGAAGTCTAAATATAAAAGGTGCATATTTAGAAGTTCTTAGTGATGCTCTAGGATCGATAGGCGTGATTATCGGAGGAATAGTTATTTATTTTACCCAGTGGATGTGGGTTGATACCGTAATCGCTGTGTTAATTGGCTTCTGGGTCTTACCTCGAACTTGGATTTTATTAAAACAAAGTATTCATATTCTGCTTGAAGGAGTTCCTGATGAGATTGATATTGAGTCGTTAAGAAATGATTTATTGAAGCTAGAGGGCGTTGAAGGGATTCATCAGTTGAAAGTCTGGGCTATATCCTCAAGAAATATTCATTTAACTGCTCATTTGGTTGCTCCGAATAGCAATACAGATCAACTCTATCAAAAGGCCTTAGAAGTTCTAAAACATAATCATAATATTACTGAAATTACGTTACAAATAGAAAATACGAAATGTAATACATTGAACCAACATAAACACTAATTTGGACTTTAGTCTTCATATAGATGTTTTGTGTAACTTTAAAGTATACCCTAAAGTTACAATCTGAAAGTTCATGAAATTATGTATCATTTAAATGATTTTTAACCATATATAACATGTAACTTTGATATTTAAGATTTATAATTTACGAAATTGTTCATTTTTATCTAATTGGGGCGTGAAAGAGTGAAAGGCCAAAAAGTAGGTTATGTGCGAGTGAGTTCGGTCGAGCAAAATACAGGGCGTCAACTTGAGGGAATTGAAGTCGACCGGATTTTTGTTGACCGTGCTTCGGGTAAAAATACCGACCGACCGAAATTTCAAGAAATGTTGAACTATGTCCGGGAAGGGGACAGGGTGATTGTACATTCCATGGATCGTTTTGCACGAAGTCTAAAAGATTTGGTCACTGAAGTAGATAAACTGGTCAAAAGAGGGATCGCTATCCAGTTTGTAAAAGAGAATATTACTTTTACTGCCCAATCCACGCCGATGGATAATTTGATGCTGCAACTGATGGGTGCTTTTGCGCAATTTGAACGTGAAATCATTCTGGAAAGGCAAAAGGAAGGAATTAAACTCGCCTCTGTTCAAGGGAAGTACAAAGGCCGGGTACATAAATTGAAGCCTGATAAAGCTGAAGCTTTGCGACAAGCATGGAAGGAAGGGCAGTATCCTTCAAAAATGGCATTAGGCCAGGCATTTGGAATTAGCCGCCAAGCGGTATACCGCTATTTAAAAGCCGGAGAGGAACTCAGTTGAAATTGGCGACTATAATTATTTATCTTATGAAAACTGTGGAACACTGACCCGGTACGGTTCAAGTAAAAATAATTATATTGCTGAGGAGGTTCTTATTGAAAGAGCTGAGAAGTTGGTAAAAACTATTGAAGAAATAGCTAAAAATCAGCCTGTAAAATACGGGCTGATTTATTGTTATAACTTTTAAAGATTAAGTTTAAAATAATATTAGCTAGGTGTTGGAATATTAGTAGTTATAACGGGTTTCTTGATAAAGATCTTCAGAAATTGGAAGTTGGGCTACCTTTTTAAAACGTCCTGACTCTAATACATAATAATATGCCATATAGCCGAGAGAATCGTAGTCATTTGTGTAGAGCTCTTCTGTTGTTATGATTACCTTGCTATTTGCTCTAATGCTGACAATATTTTCACCGCCTTCACCACCAAATGGTGTATCAAGAATGGCACCTGTTCTTTTATTGATAAAAGTATATACACGACAACTCGTACCACATCCCCATACACTCAGAACATATTCGCCAGCAAAGTTAATATCTTCTTTAGAAGAGTTAGTTAGACGTGTTTTGTAATTTTTATGATATGGCGTTGTTAATTTTGGTGCAGAAGTGGGACCTGTATAAATTCGAGCGGGATAGTCTGAGAATTTAGGGATTTCTACGATTTGAGCAAAGCTTGTATTAATTATAAAAGTAAGAAACAAAAAAATTATAAAACGATTCATTTTAAAGACTTGTATTGGGAAAGTAGTTGCGTGAAATGTACCATATTTGGCACTGTTGCAAATAGAGATTTGAGTCGATGATGTTCCCTTTAAAAAGTGCTTAGAGACCGAAAACCCTGTTGATTAGACACACTTCACCCTGAGGCTGACCATAATAAAATGACGATGCTTGTCCTTTACGTAGTGCACGCATGACTTCAATACCTTTAATTGTGGCATAAGCAGTCTTCATAGATTTGAATCCTAATGTGGCCCTGATGATTCGCTTTAACTTACCATGATCACATTCAATGACATTATTTTTATACTTAATCTGCCTGTGCTCAATATCTACTGGACATTTTCCTTCTCGCTTTAACCGTGATAAAGCATGGCCATAGGTCGCTGCTTTATCTGTATTGATGACCCGTGGAATTTGCCATTTTTTCACCGTATTGAAGATCTTTCCTAAAAAACAATAGGCTGATTTACTGTTCCGTCTAGCGGAAAGGTAAAAGTCAATCGTATGACCACGTTGATCAACTGCACGATACAGGTAAGTCCATCGCCCCTTCACTTTGATATAAGTCTCATCCATATGCCATGAATGTAAATCTGTAGGGTTACGCCAATACCAGCGTAACCGTTTTTCCATTTCTGGAGCATAACGCTGAACCCAACGATAAATTGTACTGTGATCCACATTTATGCCTCGTTCAGCGAGCATTTCTTGAAGTTCACGATAGCTGATGCCATATTTACAATACCAACGAACAGCCCAAAGAATGATTTCACCTTGAAAGTGCCGACCGTGGAAGGGATTCATCTGCTGTATCTCGAAATAAATAAGATATTTAGCTTATCATGTCAGCCTATTTGCAACAGTGCCTTTTTAGGTGGTTCCGCTAGGGTATACTGAAAATAAACTTGTCCTGTACCTGATTCCAGTAAAACACTCTCCGAAAATATCGAGACGATTCACGGTTGGTTACAGATAGTTTGGGTGTTATTTTTATCTCTATGCTTGATAGGCTTTATGAGCTTACCACAAATAATTTTTCATTCGGTCAGTCCTCGCTTTCATCCGACCAATTTTGACTCAACTCACTCACCAAACGACTCTCATCGCATTTAAAATCAATATAGTGATAGGTATTGGCAGGCAATAGCCAATCCTGCCCTGTCAGTGGACATTTTTGTTCCATATCTTCTGCCTGTGTCCAATCACGGTAATTCATTAGAAAATAATAGGTGGGTACACCTGTGCTTTGTTCAATGATACGGCACAATTCTCGACCTATTTTGCTATGCTCAGAATTGGGATTTTGCATTTGCTCTAAGGCAAAGGCTTCACTTACTGGTTGAGAACCAAGCCACAAACGATATAACGCTTCAGCCTGACGATACCATGACCACACATTATCATAACAAGGGTGATCAGGTTGGGTATATGGGATTTTATATAGAGGAATGCCTTGTAAGGTTACTCCATCTAGTAAAGGCGAACTCCAGCCCCAACGCAACATGTAAAATTCAGATTGCGTTGGTACGGCATAACGGGGAAGAGGATAGTCATGGTCTTCTCCGATATACAAGGTTTGAATGGGTTTACCTGCTAACTGTTCGATTTTATTGTGCATTTCTTGGGCATAGCTGTTCATATTTTTACGGTCAAGGGCATCCATTTCAGGACACACCACAGTCACGCGAGTAATATCATTTTGGCTAACAGCTAAATGATGGTTACGGGGTAATATTTGTCCGTTGCCTTCTAAATTTCCTAAATAACAAAATACATCATGGTCGTGGCTATCATCATCTTCAGCGATACCTGTATATTGGGGTATGATAATATCAAAGGCGTGCATTTTTATATCTCATGCTTAATTTATATTAAATATATTTGGGGATGTTGCTGTTGAAATTGGTTAAAGTGCTGTCTTGTAGTGTCAATTTAACCTATACCGTCAATGCCGTACACTCTAAATATTAATAATACTTAAACTACTTGATATTATAACTATAATTTTTCTTATCATATTTACCGAAATAAGGAACAGCTACATCCTTATGCACTGTATTATTACTATCAGTATATGTAATTACTATAGAGTCTTCGGTGTCAGAATATTTTATAGGATACTTAAATGATTGATTAGGAGATAAATTACCTATATTTTCTGATTTATTAGTGGTTTTATAAGTTAAATTAACCTTAGTTATATCTTCGGAGGTTTTGTTATTTATAATTAGCATCCCTTCTGATTCACTTTGACTGGAACAAGCCACAGTAATTAATGCACTTAAGCTAATTACATACAGTTTTCTTATTGAGATCTTCACGAGCCAAACCTTTAGTTATTTTATTTAATACAAAATAATTCTATGCAAGAAATGCCACTCTCAACTTCTTAAGCCTATTGGAATGGCTGTATTACAAGAATTGTAAGTTTAATATTGAAAGTCTAACCTTCGTAAAATAAATGATTTAGCGAAAAAAAGTTGAGAGTTAAGCATAAAATGGAATCTTATTTTTCACCAAAGGAATTAGAAGATGTTAAAGAACCATTAGTTATAACTTTCATTTTGAGACTACCCTAAATTCTGTGTAACTATCTAGTTTTCTAAAATACTTCTTAAATTTTGTCAAAATGGCTTTATTAGCTCGAAAAACTAACTTTCTATACACCATGAAGTACACCGCGACTACCTAAATAACTCAATATACCAATATCATTAGCCTACAGCCTAAGGTTCTAGTCCTCACTAGGGTACCGAAGCAGTGAAATTGGTTTGCCATAGGCATACTAATCAGAGTATGAAAAAGAAACTCCTCTCTCTGCAAATTCTTGATTGAAAACACTAAGAACCTTCATACTAAAAGTATAATAAATAAGTACTAGCCTTTCTATTATGGTGATGTCGTTCATATTCCAAGATATTCTCCGATCATCTAATAACCCCTCCCAACTAGGATCGTTTATTTTAGGTATAGATTGACTGCCGTAAGAAGGTATTTGATCAACTAAATGACGCATATCATCGAGTTTTTGATTTGATAGGGGTTACCCCAGAATTTGGAGAAAATAGTACGACAAGGAATTTTGTCGACTAATTAATTTATTAAAATCAAAGATTTATATTTTTATGCTTTGCCTGTCTGCTAGAGATTGGCAACATGCAATTTAATTGAAAGATTTTTAACGAAGTTCTTAAATAACAACTACATAGAAGTAAATAAATGTACTTACCGCCCTATAATTTCCGTTTTCTGTGCTGACCCCTAATATAGCAGTTTTTCACTGAATAGAACTCAGATAACTTATCATTTGGTGATAGTCAGAAGCCTTTATTCCCTTAAAATAATTTTTGTTTTTGATATCAAGGACTACTTCTACCACAACCTGTAAACAGCGAATAAAAATCTTAAAATTTAAACCCTAATTTCGATAAGAAGGGTAAATATACTTTCTGCTTTTCACTATCTAATAATGCTTCAGCAATTTGTTCAGCAAACACATCGTAACTTCGACCTGCTTGCCCTTGTGCCAAATACGATGCCTCATGTAATTGAGATATTTTTTTAGCGAAGGCAAAGCGTTGATTATCGGTCATGGTTATAAACATATCTACTGTATGTGGATCACGCTCTGTCTTTTCAGCTTTTACCGTTTTGGGCTTGGTTCTTTGTTTAAATTTAAAGGTAAATCCTGTAATAGTGCGACCTTGCTTGTGTTGCTCATATTCAGCAATAATATCCGTGTGTTCGTTAATTTGACTAATAGCCAAATCTAAAACTCTTGCTTTGAAATGGTGCATACGCACATATTCATCACTCAATAACCCAAAATGATTTCTTAACTCATCTAACGAGATTTCATTGGTTTTGCCCACAGACCGCCATTTAATCAAAAACTCATACAGGCGAATAGCATATCGGCTCTGTAAGCCTTTAATTTGCTCTATCTCGTATTTGGTAAATTTTTTTTCCAATCCTACAATTAATGGTACAACGTCATTGGCGAATACTAATCTTACCAATCCTAAATCATTAACGTAACTAATCTTTTGCACAAAGCGACTGCGGACAAACTCAATTTTTTGACTACCCTCAACAAACTGGGTGTAATTAAATTCCGCTTCAAATAAACCATTGACTCCACGCTTTAGGGCTTCATAAGCCGTATGTTTAGCCACGTCAAACTGTTGCATATAAGATTGGGCATGAATAGTTAAAGTCTTGTTCAATACACTTTCAATATTATCGCCCAACTTACGAGGGCACTGTTGCAAATAGAGATTTGAGTCGATGATGTTCCCTTTAAAAAGTGCTTAGAGACCGAAAACCCTGTTGATTAGACACACTTCACCCTGAGGCTGACCATAATAAAATGACGATGCTTGTCCTTTACGTAGTGCACGCATGACTTCAATACCTTTAATTGTGGCATAAGCAGTCTTCATAGATTTGAATCCTAATGTGGCCCTGATGATTCGCTTTAACTTACCATGATCACATTCAATGACATTATTTTTATACTTAATCTGCCTGTGCTCAATATCTACTGGACATTTTCCTTCTCGCTTTAACCGTGATAAAGCATGGCCATAGGTCGCTGCTTTATCTGTATTGATGACCCGTGGAATTTGCCATTTTTTCACCGTATTGAAGATCTTTCCTAAAAAACAATAGGCTGATTTACTGTTCCGTCTAGCGGAAAGGTAAAAGTCAATCGTATGACCACGTTGATCAACTGCACGATACAGGTAAGTCCATCGCCCCTTCACTTTGATATAAGTCTCATCCATATGCCATGAATGTAAATCTGTAGGGTTACGCCAATACCAGCGTAACCGTTTTTCCATTTCTGGAGCATAACGCTGAACCCAACGATAAATTGTACTGTGATCCACATTTATGCCTCGTTCAGCGAGCATTTCTTGAAGTTCACGATAGCTGATGCCATATTTACAATACCAACGAACAGCCCAAAGAATGATTTCACCTTGAAAGTGCCGACCGTGGAAGGGATTCATCTGCTGTATCTCGAAATAAATAAGATATTTAGCTTATCATGTCAGCCTATTTGCAACAGTGCCCTATAAAAAGGGAGCTTTAGAGACTGTAAATAAAACTGTATTTACACAGAATTATTTACACCCTCGTGTGACAGTGCCGCCCTAAATTAAATAACAAATTTTTTCTATCTTTACTCTTGAATTGTCATTTAGATCAGGATAACTACAATAATTCTCTGATCCCCCAAATCTCTCAAGTTTTTCTAATATTTTCCTGTACATACCTCCCTTTTAAGCGTATCTAGATTTGTATTTGGAATTATATATTCTTCTTTTGTAGGTTCCATAGCTATTGGATCACCTGTTACTTCTTTGTACATAACTCCTCCTAGTCTTCGGAATTTTTCTTGTTCGCAATCTATCTCATATAGAACTGTTGACCTATTCTTCTCCTCTTTAAACTCGGTTTCTACCCAAGCTCTTGTTATTTTGGGATTCTTTGTACTATTTAATTTTATAATTTTAGATTGATAATTTGCATTATCTATAATTATTTTTGCAAATATATTTTGAGCATTAAGAACCATTACGCTGATTAATGTAATTTTTAATAGTCTTTTCACCTACTTAGTCTCTTTAAAGCTAATTTCCAGAAATATACTTATATTATTTCTGTTGTTCAATTTATTTTTTAATTTAATAATTTTAAATGGGTTAAATGGGTAAGGACACACAAATGGGAAAAACTCCCTGTTGCTATACGAGATCAATTTAAGAAGTAACTAGCCAAAGTCATAGAGCAGCCACATATTCCAAAGAATATGCTGAGAGGCAATCTTGCAGGTTGCTATAAAATTAAATTATTAAAAGCTGGTGTCAGACTTGTCTATCAATTTAAAGATGATCAGGTAGTTATCTTGCTCATCACAGTCGGGAAACGAGCTGATAGCATAGTTTATGACGAAGCTAAAAAGCGTATTAAAGACTAAAAATGGGAGCTTATAGCTCCCATTTTGAATGGGTTCTAACATTTTGACTTTGCATAGCACCTATTATATTAATTTTAGGAATACTTAAGTTTAGTTAAGAACAATAGTCTTGTTTAAATCTTGAATAAGGAACATTTCTACGTTGTGTTAGATCTTTCCCTTTTAAATCATTGGCTAATTTATCTGATAATTCTTCACTAGATTTTATTTTGTTTGGAACCCATGAATAAGCATGTCTAGGTAAAATTTCAAAAAGATTAGTCATACCAGGTACATAAGAATACTTAAATTGAGTATAAACTTGATCATAGAATCCCTTACAGATTCTATCATTTTCTTTTGAAACTAAATTTCTATTCATAGATGTTGAGAAGTCATATAAGCTCCCATTTTTGTATTCATAATCATATTTTTTCCCAGTTTTAGGACTTTGGCTTGATGTTATTTTTATACCTGAATTAAGCTCTGAAATAGTAATATCTAATGACTCTTTGAATTCAATAGTTTCAGATTTAATTAATTTTGCTAGATCGTTAAACTCATATATAAAATAATGGCTTTCTGGGCTACTCATACCAAACCATGCGCCACATGTACTTGTTACAACATAAGTATTCTGCTGTTGCTTATATATCTTTTCTAAGATTTCACATTGTGGGTCGATCTCACTAATAAAACCAGCATTTCTATTATTGTTCTCAATAGAAAATGGATACTGTTTTACATATAACTCACTGTATTTATTTGTTATTTTATATAAACCAATATTTTCTGGATAACCTTCATTATTTTTTATAAATTTGAATGGCTTAACTTCAATGGCATACGCAACACTACCAGCCATTATGAGAATATTTAGTAGAAATATTTTAGAAAGAGGACTTTTCACTTTAAATACCTTATAAGTTTAAATTATAAAGTAATTTTAGCTACTAATTAAAAAAAAAGGTGAAATATTCAATTATTAATTGTCCATTTAACATAATGGTGGTTATACGCAATACACTTGTATATTAATATAAATATCAGATACTTAATAAAACCAGAAAAATCTAAAAATGCACAAAAAGCCGATTTTGAAACAAGTCGGCTTTTTTATGAGCGGTTTTGATATTTTTTGCCAACATTTTTGCTCAAAAAACACTCAAAACAGAAAATCACCTACAATCTATAAGGCTTTCAACCTGAAAAAAATCCACAATTTATGGGGATAACTCTGGGGCTATTTTTAAGCCATTTTTGTACGCTTTGACGTACAGTAATTTAAGGAATCTGCTTCTAGCTGATCAAAGCTTTATTTCTTATGATGTAGTCAAGGAAAGCAGGAAGCTCCAAACAACAAGAATAAGAAAGATCAGCACAAGGATGGTTAGGTACGACAGAAGTTATACCTTGCAACCAAACACGAAAAACCCCGACAGGATGTCGGGGTTTTTTATTACCATTTGAAAACTGACTAAGTTCACTATAAAATATAGACTATAATCTATATTTTGGTTGTGATATGTGGACAGTCATCACAACAGATCTGTTTAATGAGTGGCTTGAGCAGCAAGATGAATCAACACAAGAGAAAGTCCTCGCAGCTTTGGTCGTTCTACAGCAGCAGGGACCTAGCTTAGGTCGCCCTTTAGTGGATACCGTGTATGACTCTAAATTTACCAATATGAAAGAGCTACGCGTTCAGCATAGAGGTAAACCACTTAGAGCCTTTTTTGCATTTGATCCATTACGACAGGCCATTGTGCTTTGCATCGGTGATAAAGGCGGTAAAAAGCGTTTCTATAAAAGAGATGCTGGACATTGCAGAACAGCAATACGAACTTCATCTCTCAACCCTAGGAGAACAATCTAATGGCTAAAACCTTACAGGAATTATTGGTTAGTCGCTCTCCAGAGAGCCAAGCACGTATTAAAAAAATGGCTGATGAGCTACTGTTAGAGACTCAGCTCCATCTTATTCGAGAAGAGTTAGAGATTTCCCAAAAAGAACTTGCTGAAACTTTGGGAATAAAACAGCCATCACTTTCAGCAATTGAAAATCGTGGTAATGATTTAAAGATTTCAACCATGAAAAAGTATGTTGAGGCAATGGGTGGTAAGCTCCGTATTGATGTGGAGCTTCCAACAGGAAAACATATAGGATTTAATGTGTAACGATAAAAAAGGTAGCTATAAGCCACTGCTGTCCCACAATTTTTCACAAGAGGAAGCTTAAATAAGCTTCCTCTTGTTTAATGGGGATTTTATCGGGTGAGAATAAAGCTTTTAACGTTTTTCTTTCAAACAAATTCACTTGAATGATTCTGAGTAAGCGCTGCACTGTCCAGCCTTCTTTCCCCAGATGTTGAGCGAAACTCACCAGCAAATAGGCGATTAACGCGATCCAAATTTGAGTTTGTATGGCATTACGGCTTCGGCCTAGAAATGACTTTAATTTTAAATTCTGTTTAAGTGCTTTAAAGAACAGCTCCACTTTCCAACGGTCTTTATAAATTGCAGCAATCGTTAATGCTGCCAGATGAAAGTTATTACTCAGAAACTCAAACGTCCTGTTCTTATCGGTATCATAAAATTCTATACGTCTTAATAATTTGGGAGCACCTCTTTTCTTTGCATAAGCACTACTTAATTCAATCCATTCATCCGCAATAATACCTTTAGATGCTAATACGCTGCGGCTAGATTTCACTTGATAAACTGTCTTTGGGCGCAATCGGGTGACAAAACTGACCTTTTGATGAGTCAATTGGGCAAACCATTGATAATCAATATATCCTTTGTCAAATACGACAATACTGCCAGCAGGAAATTTGAATGCTCTGCCTTGTACCATATCATTTTCAATGCCATCCCCAAGCGCCACAAATTCAGGAATGGTATTGCTGTAATTTAAGCCAACGCTAAGTTTCATGCTGGCTTTGGATTCATGCACTTTGGCCCATTCACATAAGGAAAATGACAGATCAATATGGCTGGCATCCAGGGAATATAAGGGATTCTTAAAGCGGAATTTATGAGCTACTTTTGAGTGTTCATAAGATTTAAGCAAGGTGTAAAATAGCTGTTCATACAAGGCTGCAGGCTGTTCCTGATTGATTCGAGCCAGTGTACTGCGAGGGTGATAGACTTTGCTCCGAGAGCATTCAGCTTTTCTTGTTGACACTCTAGATTAGATTGAATATCCCGCAGACTTTGTCTGCAGGAAAGTTGAGACATCAGTATGGCAATGAACTGATCCCATCTTGAAGCGGCTCTAAATTTCTGACCGACATGATGTATTTGAACAAGACGTTCAAAATCTTGTCGGAGTATGGGTTTAATCAATTGATGAAATACGGTATTCTGATATGACAAAACCTGAGTCCTTGGTCGTTAAAGTGTTGGTTCGCACTTATATTTTAACGATTCAGACTCAGGTTTTTTTATTTAAATCAAACTATGGGACAGCAGTGAGCTATAAGCTCCCTTTTTTGTGTTAGAAACCATTTAAAGTGTCTGTATTCTCACCATTAAAAATGTCTGGTTTATGATGATCTAAATAACTTCTCAGGATATGACTCTATGAACGACACTGAAAATCAAAAAAAACTCCCATTCTCAGAGGATGAATTACTCGAAAATATAGATGAATATAAAGCACATGCAGATGAAATTACTGTGCTTACAGAAACCGAATTCGATTATTCATATTTCAAACACTCTACTCCATTTTTTCAAAAACAAATTAATTACTGTAGAGACAAAACCCTTGCTACATAAGGTTTTGGAGTCGTTTGTCTAAAAATAATCATAAAACAACCTAGAGCCTGTTTATTTCCTCTTTGTATCCTTAAACGGATAAGATTTTAGAAAAACCGATGGCTCAGAATTAAAAATCATTTAACTTTTATTTGTAATTGTAAACCGAAAGTATCGAGTAATTTCTGCATGGATTTCAAAGTAGGATTGCTCCCTGGTTGCTCCATTTTTTGCAGTGTCTGTGGCGCAATCTTAGTAATTTTAGCCATATCATTCAGTGTTAAATGTAGCTCTGTTCGAATAAATCGAGCAACTTGATAAAAAGACCAGTCTGGATGATTATTGATGGTTTCAAGCACAGATAGTCTTTTTTCCATTTGTTGAATAGGGGTCAATGGTTTAAAACGTTTATCCATGGCTGATCTCCTCCAACTGCTGGCAAATATTGATTATTCGATATTGGCTATTTTCCAGAATTTCATCCGCTACTTGAAGAGCCTGCATCTTTTCTAACAGTCCCCGATAAATTGGTAACTGTTCAATTAATAAAGTTTTAATTTCTTGTGGATCAATCGAAGTGCTTTCAGCTATCTGCTCAATCACAGAACTCAAAAGTGGCATACCACCATGATCATCTCTTTCCCAACGAGTAGTACGTGCAATACCATCAGGATGTAACCACATTGGCGCATAATCAAATAATGGTGTGAGCTGAATTTTACCATTATTGAAGCGTTGGATTGCTGTATTGCGAGTATGGTTATCTTTATTGCCTAAGGCAACATTTGCGAGATCACGCTTCAAATACTCAAATACTTCCTGCTTTGGTTCGGTACAAGCCTCCATAAGCAGGGTACATATTTGATTATGGGTCATTCTAACCCCAAAGCCCGCCTTCCCACCTAGAGATGCAAGGCTTTCCTGAGCAATTCTTTCAACTTTGCCATTAATTACTTTGCGATCAAATCTTGGAATAAACAAAGTCTTGCCATGTAGCTCAAGATCCCGGTGTACACGTAGTTGCAAGTACTGAGCGACTTTCATATACAAAGCTTCGTTCATCAGGATTTTATTCAAATTTTGATCACTGCCGCGGCTAAATTTAACCAACCAATGCTGCTTAACTTGATCATCTGGAAGAGTATGATCTAGATAGAAAAGATCATCATAACCTTGTGTTAACAACAATTTTGGCCACTCACCCTGAATACCAGATGAACCGGCAATAAAAAGTCCATAAGATGCGAGCGATTCAATAAACTTCTCTTTACGTTCAATAATTTTGCTTAGGCTAAATCCCTGATTTTGCAGCTTTGGGAAATGACTCTGTAACCACTCATGAGCCTCTTTGACTCGCAGATTCCCAATTGGATTTCCTGCGCCTGCTTTTAAAAGCGCCCAGTCCGCTTGTTCCTGAACATTCTCAGAAAAATCAAGCTGTCTTAGTAATTCTTTGCGACCGTATCCTTGAGGTAATAGATCCATAAGAAATGCTGGCCAAGTTGATTCCAATCTATTTTGGACGTTCACCGGTAAGTCATAAGCAAGCGCATGACCATCTCTTAGATCCATATATGAAATAGCATATTCGAACAAATATGATGTACGTGTAGCTGCCTGCCATCCAGCATTTTGATCATCCGTAACCTCAACCAAAGCACAGTCATGCCATTCATAGTCTTGGTAGATTTGCAGTGTACAGTATTGCTTCATAATTTTATTAAAATAGTAAAATATAATGATTTTATTGATTATATATCTATTTTAATATAAAAGTATAATTAAACTAAAAATCTCAATGATCACTCTAGGTGTCTAAGAAGAACTTATACATTTCTCAAAATTGCAATAAACTCATCTGATTTGCAGTAGAATTGATCAATATTGGGTTAAATCTTACCTCCTTATATTTTAGCTATCCTTTACATCATGTCAGAACGTCAACAACTCAGCCTTAGTGAATACCTTGCCACTGTACAGGAAGTCATCCAGCTGACTTTTGATGGGGCAGTGTGGGTCAAGGCTGAGATCCGTAATTTAAGTATTAAAGGCGGTCACTATTATCTTGAGTTGGCTGAGAAAGATGAAGAAAGCCATAAGGTGATCGCTAGTTGTAAAGGCACCATTTGGAAATTTACGGCACAAAAAATAATTCTAAAGTTTGAACGAGAAAGTGGTATTGAACTGTCGAAAGACCTGAATGTACTGATCAAGGTCAAAGCTAGATTTGATCCGCAATATGGCTTCTCGGTCAATATCGAAGATATCGACTCTAGCTTTACTCTAGGAGACATCGCCAAACGCTATCAGCAGATTCTGCTGCGACTGACTGAGGAAGGCCTGCTCAATAACAATAAACAGTTGCCGGTACCCTTTGATATTCAGAATGTCTTGGTCATTGCACCGGAAAATGCTGCAGGGTTAGGTGACTTTAAAAAAGATGCGGATGCCCTGGCTCAGGCTGGTGTCTGTCATTTCGTTTATCATTCAGCAACTTTTCAGGGTAATACGGCTTCTGCCAGCATCATTCAGGTTTTGGGTAGTGCCTTAAGACAGTGGGCTCAAGATTACTCGATAGCACCAGACCTTATTGTGATCATCCGTGGAGGCGGAGCCGTGAATGACCTAGCTTACCTGAATGATTATGATCTGGCCGCACTGCTGTGTAAAAGAACTGTGCCGATCTGGGTCGGTATTGGCCACGAGAAAGACCGCACTATTTTGGATGAAATTGCACACCGTTCCTTTGATACCCCGAGTAAAGTGATCGCAGGGATCCGTAACCTGATTGTGGAGCGAGTCAATGAAGTTAGTACTGCTTTGCAGACCATCAAGCTACTGTCACAGCACCAGTTGATCACCTACCAGAGCCAGAGTGATCAGTATCTGAAAACTATCAAAACTCTGACACAGAACCAGATCAATGAAGCCCAGCGTAGCGTTGATATGCTTAAAAGTGATACTCAGTATCTTGCTCAACAACAGATTAAACTAGCTTCACAGCAGGTGGAGTCATTGATGAGGGAAACCTTGCTACAGAATCCTCGTAATGTGATGGCCAAGGGCTATGCAATTGTCCGTAGCCAAGGCAAAGCTATCCGTTCCATCCAGCAGATTACTGACCAGGAATTACAGATTGAACTTAAGGATGGCACCATTGATGCCACCGTGACACAGGTAAACGCACATGAACAATGAAGAACTAAGTTTCAAGAAAGGTTATGAAATTCTCAAGAAAAATGCCGAATTTCTTGAATCTCAGGAAGAACCGGATATTGATAACCTGATGGCGATCGTTGAAGAGTCCATGACTGCCTATAAAGCCTGTAAGTTACGTATTGATGCTGTGCAACAGGCGTTGAATGACACCTTTAAAGAATAAAAATTCTAGGTCGAGAAAAGTCTAGAATGTTCTAGAAATAAAGGACATGAGATGGTGAAAACTGACAGTTAACCCAATAAATTTGCTTGAGCAGAGTTTTATTACTAACCACCTTTTCCTCTATAGGTGTTACATGGATCCCAAACAACATACTTACGTTGTTAAATGGTTGACTGAAGATCAAGCCTGTGTCGGCTTATGTGTCGAGTTCTTCATTAAGCTGACTTAAACCAAATAGGTGGGGCTAATGAATTTAATGGCCGATCTTTAATAATCCCTGCCAGCTAAAATAGTTCTGGGTCAAATGAGTACGGTTCATTGACCACTTTCGTTGTGGTAAGTAGCAGCTGCCAACAGCTAATTTAGTTTTCCCATATCTCGCCTTTACCGCTTCTAAAGTCTGCATGAGGCTTTCATTACTTTCACGCTGGCTGTGGTCTGTCAGCAGGTCAGGAGTAAAGCGCTGCTTAGCAATTAAATCCGTCAGAATTACACCACACTTTTTATATTTCACGTCAGATTTATAAATGTGTTCCAGCAGTTGCATGGCTGTTTTAATCAGATCCAAAACACAATCCGTCGGTTCAGGAAACTCAAAAGCCAACGATTTACTGTAATAGGGAACCTTTGAATCAAAAGGATTCGATTGCACAAAAGCAATGACACATCCACATAAGGAAGCGTCTGCTCGTAAACGTATGACTGCATCCTGTACATATTTGCCCATAGCCTCTTTGAGATCATCTAGCTCGGTAACTTTTTCACCAAATGAACGACTTGCTATGATTTGCTGTTTGGGGGGAGGGGCATCATCTAACTGCATACAAGAAACACCTTGCAGCTCCAATACTGTTCTTTGCATTACCACAGAAAAAAGGCTCGCCATGCGATGAGCATCTTGCATCACTAAATCTAGCACCGAATAGATTCCCATGGCATTTAGTTTTTTAACTAACTTACGACCAACGCCCCAAACTTCACCGACCTCAATGTCTGAATAAAGCATTTCCTGATCTAGGAAATCCATATTGAGTAAGTTACACACACCCTTGAAACCCTGTCTTTTTTTGGCAAGATGGTTGGCCATTTTGGCTTCGGTTTTACTACGACCGATACCAATCGAGACGGGTAAGCCAATCCAATCCAACAATCGTTGTTTCATGTGATGCGCATACTGAGTTAAGTCAAAATTTTGTGCATAACTGGTCAGGTCTAAAAAACACTCATCAATTGAATAGATTTCCTGTTCATGTGGCGCAACAAAACTAGCCAAAATTGAATGAAAACGCTTGGACATTTCAGCATATAAAGCATAGTTACTGGATAACACCACGACCTGATGTTGCTGAACAATATCTTGTATTTGAAAGAGAGGAACGCCCATTTTGATGCCCAGCGCTTTGGCTTCATTACTTCTTGCCACAGCACAGCCATCGTTATTGCTGAGCACAATCACAGGTTTATTGTTTAGACTGGGATTAAATACCCGCTCACAACTGACATAGCAGTTGTTAATATCAATCAGGGCATAAATCCGCTCGTAACTGCTCATCTGAACTTCTTGATCACACTGGTAACCACACCCCAAATCAGCATGGTTTGATTATCTTTCAAATGGATATCAGCAAAATCAGGATTAGCCGCCTGTAACCAGCATTGATTACCCTCAATCATCAAACGTTTAATCGTAAAATCATTGTCAATCAATGCCAGAACAATATCCCCATGCTTGGCTTCAATACTACGGTCAACGATTAGCTTGTCATTCAGATCAATCCCTGCATCACGCATGGATAAGGATTCCACTTCAACGATAAAGGTTGCCTGTTGGTTTTGAATAAGAAACTCGTTTAGATCAAGGGTCTTATCGATATAGTCCTGAGCAGGGGAAGGGAAGCCTGCAGCCACTTTTTGCAAAGCAACAGGAATCTCATAATGTGTTTTTGTCTCAAGCAATCTAATAGAGGAAATATCGTTAAACTTTGGAGTGTCATTTTTTTTCAGGTATTTCTTGATTTCCAATACACGAGACTCTGGCACCCGAATGACCTTGGTCGGTTCGTTATAGACAAAAGGACGGCCAGAACCTTTGCGTGCACCACCATGCTTATTTTGCGTCATTTTTATTATCAATCTTGATTATGTAACATAATTAAGATTATAGAAAACTCAGAATATAAAAACAAGATTGTCCGTTCTTTAATAAAGTATTATCCCAAATCTTGGGATTGCCATGATATTAGCAAAGCCACAAGATCAATCAGACGACACAATAAAGATTGTCTAATCCTTGATCGTAGAGACTTTATATTTGAAGCAACAGAAGACCTAAAGGGCTTTACTGGTATCCATTGATTGTTCAGCAACATTAAATAAAACTGTGGAACATTGTTCAGTTATTGATCGTGGAACGTGAACAATCATAAAAAAAGCCCATTCGAGGGTGAATGGGCTATAAAACTAGTATCAACACATGGAATTATAACACAATTTAAAAAGCATTTCGTATAATATTGATTATGTTAAATAGGATATCTAAACACAGCACCCTACAATAATATCGTTGGTGCTGCACTTGACGGTTGCAATAATAAATTATCTTACCGTCAAGTGTATCCCAAGTAACATAACATAAGTTATGCGGAAATCAGACCGCTACTCGACTTGCGTATCAGTCAAACCTACGCAAGTCTGCGTGGCTATGATTTCAATATCTGGAAAATAGATACTCTATTAGTCTCAAATTTGGAACTAGAGTCCACCATTAGATAACGTGGACTCTTTTTTTGTTGTATTAAGAAGCATATTCAAGTAAGAATCTTTCAACATCTCGGATCATATTCTGTACATCGTTATCATTAAATTCCTCAATCTCCCCATGAGCAGCTTTATTTCTTATATGTGCCAAAGTTAAAACTTGCTTATGTTGAAGAGCACTATAGATATTAGCATTTTTTAATTCAGAATTAAGAGCATCAAGTTTTTTAGGTTTAGTAGTACCTTCTTGGCAAATATCAATTCCGTTATTTTTAGCTAATTCTTTAATTGCTGTTTCTAAAACTACACCAGCAGTGACAGCAGAAGCTACTTTATAACCTGAATCAAGGAAATGCTGTGCTTGATCCAACTCACTATCAAAAACCTCTGACTGAATTAGTTTTTTGATTGTGATTGGAAAACCATTTTTTAAATCATCTTCTGCCGCTCTTAAAATTGGAATCACGCGATTTAATATTGCTTTTCTTGTATCCCCCATTCCTGCTTTAAGATTTTTATCAAACTGAGACAAATAATGTGACTTTTCACCACAAGTAATGCTTAATATATTTTTAGATTTCATTTGCCATTCGATAAAAGCTGATTGTAATTCAGGATTATAACCAGATCCAGCGGCTTCACATTTTTGATAGATTGAATCACCTTCTTCTATTAGTGAAGAAAATCGATCTAGTATTTTTTGGGTCATATTTATTCTCAAGTATTAGGTCATTCTGAAGTCGCATAACTTCATTTTATGTTAAATAAGATATCTGAAGATAGCACCCTGCATCGAGCTATGCGGTATTGATAAATATTCAATAAAGTGGAACGTTTTTTTAAAGAACGTTCCACTCAAAGAGTGTGGGGTTCAGCGGACGCTTACCTTTCTCTTAAAGCCTCTTGCGCTTTATTAAATGGTTTTATTAGATAATCTAAGATCGTTTTCTCCCCTGTTTTAATATCGACTGTTGCAACCATGCCAGGAGTAATACTGAATTGTTTGCCTGCTTTATTCATCAATTTTCCTGAATCCGTTCGAATATACACTCGATAATAAAATTGATCTTGCTTAACTTCATCTCTCAAGGTGTCTGGAGAAATAATAGAAACTTTTCCTTTCAACCCACCATAAATAGAATAATCATACGCGGTGATCTTCACCAGTGCATCTTGCCCAGGATGAATAAAAGCAATATCTCGCGGTGAAATACGTGCCTCAACCAAAAGTTGTTCATCCAGCGGAACAATTGTCATCAACTTGCCATTTTGAGAAATCACTCCGCCAATTGCAGATTCATCAGGAAACTCCCAGCAACTGGTCATATACTGATAATGGATGCTGCAAACTCTCGTAGGGCATCACATGCGGTGCCGCTGTAACAGGCACAATGCTGGAAACCGTATTTGATTGCGGTAATGGCGCGAATCTTTGCTGCTCTTGCTGCAGTCGAACAGCTGGTTTTTCTTGCGTGGTTGCATGAATCCGCTGATTGGCGGTTTCATGCAACCACCGACCAATGTGGGCATTAGCAACATCAACATCCAACAATAAGCCTGAAGTCTTAAGGCTTGCTTTCAATTGCACAATAAAGCTTGATTTGAGATATCCATTAAAGCGTTCAACTTTGCCTTTGGTCTGTGCGCGGTAGGGTTTACATACGCGGGAGGCGAAAGCCATATTTCTTGGCACAATCGAGCAGTTTGGGGTTCCATTTGTGCTGCCCCTCCTGATAGGCATCCCGTTCAATCATGATCGTTTTAGCGTTATCAAACAGGATTTCCTGAGGTACGCCCCCAAAGAACTGAAATGCATTTTCCAGACCATCGATCCATGCATCCGTCCGTTCATGATCATAAAATTTCACGAAGGTTGCTCTGGAATAACCTAATGTGGCCACAAAGGCTTTCAAAGTCGTATGGTGACGTCGAATCGTGGTGAAATCAACCTGCATTTGTTGACCAGGTTGGGTTTCAAAACGAATGACGGGTTCTGATTTGGCAACGGGTTTTAATGTTGCAAGATATTCCCTCAATATCCTGATCTTTCCTGGATATCCAAACCCTAAAATCTGCTTATAGAGCACAACGGCAGGAATCCATTCAGGATGAGCTGCATTTACACGTTCAAGCAAATAGGGTTTATATGGATCAAGAATACTTATTCTAGGTTGTGTACGCCGATACTGAGGTGTGGTGTTTTGCCGTAAATATTTACGTACGGTATTCCTGGATACCCCAAGTTCACGACTAATGGCTTTAATGGATTTACCTTGTTGATGAAGAATTTGGATGGTCACTGCTTGCTCCAAAGTTAACATGTTGAGCAGTCCAAAAAGACCGCTATATTAACCAAGGGGGTCAGTTTTAAAATGCCGTTAGAGGGTTATTTTTACACTGCTGCTAACACTTGTTATATTTATGGGACAGCAGTGGCCTTAAGCTCCCATTTTTACTGTATTTTTTTGAAATTTCGTATAACCACCATTATGTTAAATGGTAGGGGATTCTAAGTACGAGATTAGAAAATTTAGTCTTTAAGAGGAGAAATTTGTTCTAGCTTATCTTCAGGATTATTTTCTCTAATATGTATAATTCGATCATAATTTTCTACTCCTCGTAAGTGAGGTGGTGCAAATGCTGGATACTTGTTGAAAAAGTGCATTTTAATATTTAGTGCATGGTCTAAAATAAAAGCGCATTCAATTCCATAGTACTTATCATTAATAAAAAAATTGTCTGTAGTTTCTATTAGTTCTTGGATAGCTAAATCCAATTTTTGAATTTTTTCATTAATATCTTTAGTTTTATCTTCTATCTTTTTGTCCATTGGTATCACCTATAGAATTAAGTTCCCCTAAAATTAACATAATACACCTTATACGAAATCGAAATGTTAGAACCCATTTAAAGTGTCTGTATTCTCACCAATAAAAATGTCTAGTTTATGATGATTTAACCATCATGGACTGGATATGAAATATAGATGCTGATCACTATGTCTGACAAAGAAATTCAACGTCTTGCGGTTCTGCAAGACGTTCGAGATCATCGTATTACCCAAGTCCGTGCTGCTGAAATCCTGAATCTTTCCACCCGTCAAATTACCCGGTTATTGCAGAAGCTCAATCAAGATGGTGTTTCAGGTCTGGCTCATGCCAGTCGTGGTCAACCTGGCCATCGTCGCCATGATGACTTGTTAAAAGCAAAGTGCCTTTCCATTATTTCTGAACATCTGCTGGGCTTTGGGCCCACCTTGGCGCATGAGAAGCTCAGCAGCATGTTTGAGCTGAATATTCCTGTGGAAACAGTTCGTCGCTGGATGACTGCCAATGAGCTCTGGATTCCGCGATCCAAGCGTCTGAAACGTCCATATCAGCCTAGATATAACCGTGATTGCTTCGGTGAACTGATCCAGATTGATGGCTCCTATCATGACTGGTTTGAAGGACGATCCGCCAAATGCTGTTTGCTGGTTTATATCGATGACGCCACTGGAAAGCTGTTGCATCTGCGCTTTTGTGAGGCTGAAACGACCTTCGACTATATGCTTTCCACGAGAGCCTACATTAAGCAATATGGCAAGCCTTTGGCCTTTTATAGCGATAAACACTCAGTATTCCGAGTGAATCAGAAATCGAGCCAAGACAGCAAGATCACGCAATTTGGGCGGATTCTGAATGAGTTAAACATCGATATTATTTTTGCCAACTCACCACAGGCCAAAGGACGTGTGGAACGTGCTAACAGGACACTTCAGGATCGTCTGATCAAAGAGATGCGTCTGGAAGGCATCAGTTCGATTGCTGAAGCCAATGCTTGGCTACCCTGCTTCATTGAGCAGTTCAATCAGAAGTTCGCCAAGTGTGCGCGTAACTCAAAGAATTTACATCGACCATTAACCGAATCTGATCTTGAACTGGATGATATTTTTACCTGGCAGGAACCACGTAAGGTCACCAAGAATCTAACCCTGACGTATGACAAATGTATTTATATGCTTGAACCGACTGAATTGAACCAGAAATTAGTTGGACAATACATTTCATTTCTGGAGTACCCGGATGGCACTGTTGCGATCATGTATGAAGGACGGAAGATCAACTACAGTATCTTCAATAAACTGACTGGACTGCAGCAGAATGAAGTGGTTGAGAATAAACGGTTAGGCGCAGTTCTGGCCCATATCCAACAACAGCATGAAGAGTTGGAAAAACAGAATAAACGTTCCCGTGCCAAGAAAAGTATGCCGAGTCGTAAAGCTCAGAAAGCTAGCAATGAACAAAGAAATTTAAATCCTGTTCTTGACTCTTGCAGTTAAAAACAGGACATTTTAAATGGTTTATCGCATAGACATTTTAATTGGTGAATAACACACAAAAATCAAAAATGGGAGCCTTAAGCTCGCATTTTTATTGTATTTTTTTGAAAATTTCGTATAACGCCCATTATGTTAAATAGAATAGAATTTGAACGATAAAAAATTAACAGTCATACATTATCATTAACAAATAATAGGGGACATTTTTTATGGGTGATAAATTGAAAGAAATACCAGCACTTACTGGGTGTTTTATTGCGGGTACTCTAGTGCGTGTACAGAGGGATCTAAATTTACCACGGAGAATTTGGAAAAAAATCGAAGATATACAGGTAGGTGATCTAGTTTTTGATCCTAGACAGTATCGTGGACAACAAATCCCTCTAAATTCTTGAAATATTTCTGTTCAAAGGCTTCTGGGCTTAAACAGCCGTTTGCAGAATGTCTTCTGATTCGATTGTAATAAATCTCAATATAGTCAAACAAGACAGCATTCGCTTCTTTTCGAGTGGCAAATACACTGCCATGGACCACATGAACTTTCAATGTATGAAAGAAGCTTTCGGTCACTGCATTATCCCAGCAGTTTCCCCTGCGTGACATACTTTGAACGCAGTTATTCGTCAATAATAGCGCCCTAAAATCACGACTACAGTACTGTGAGCCTTGGTCCGAATGTACCATGACACCCATTGGATACCCCTGACGAGCCATTGCATAATGAAACGCATCACATACCAATTGACGGTCTATTCGATAGCTGGTTTGCCAACCGACAATACGACGGCTGAATAGATCCAGCATCACACATAAATACAGCCAACCTTGCTTAGTACGGATATAGGTAATATCTGTTGTCCAGATCTTATTGGGTTCATTGACCGTAAATTGACGATCTAACAAGTTAGGTGCTGTAGGCAAACGATGGTTTGAATCAGTCGTATGCTTGTATTTACGTGCAATCCTGCTACGTAAACCAAGCTTTTTAAGCATTCTTCCAACGGTTCGTTCGCTCATGCTGTAACCTAAATCATGCATGTCATGTACCAATGAAGGTGCACCCAATCGTGCATGATGCTGCCAATATACGGCTTTTAAATCATTATATTTCTGCGCTAGATTGGTCTGGCGCTTTCGCCAGGCATAATAGCCTGAAGTGCTGACACCCAGGCATTTACAGACAGAAGATACAGTGACTTCATTCACATCCAGATCTTGAATTACCGTGTACTTTTCTTGGCATGATCTGTCAGAAAGTACACATGCGCTTTTTTTAAGATGTCATTGACTTCCCTAAGCTGTTTGACTTCTTTCTCTAATTCCAATATCCGCTGTTGTTCTGGTGAAAGTTGACGTTTGCTTGAACCCACTGGATTGGCTTCACGAATCCATTTGTCTAAAGTTGAATAACCCACACCTAATTTCTGGGCGATTGCAGCTGTAGGCTCGTGTGAGTTTGAAAGTGCATAATCAATTGCTTGCTGTTTAAATTTGGGATTAAAACGTTTGGCCATTTCTTGGATCTCCAAAGTTAACGTTACGTTATCTTTAGAGGGAAGTACTGTCCATTATTTTGGCTAGGATCAACATGATGAAATAGCTCTCTTAAAATCAAAGGTTCAGCTTGATCAAATGCAATATCCCTAGTCTGAACGATCTGCTTCAAGAATTTATTCACATTGTTGTCGATATGAGTGACTGTGATCTCCTGCCAGATACTAGGCACAATCAGGGCTAAAGGACGTATTTTATAAAAATGAGAGGCAATATTAATCCCATACGGATCAAGATCACCATAAAATGCCAACAAGCAGTTATCCGATACTTGTTCTAATAATTTAACTACTGTTTTAATGTTGGCCCCATGCCCACGATAGACAAACAGGCTCGACTGCCACTCAAGAGGCAACTGCATATACCAATCAAATACCCTATTCATCATGGCACCATTTTCAATAATAATGATGCGCTGTATCGATTGTATGTCATCCCTGGATGAATTTGGTCAAAAGTGAGACGATAAATATCCTCAAATCAGTAAATCATGGCTTGCCAACTGGTCGAATCTCAACACGTTCTTTGCCTATCCAATGGACATTCGCAAGGCGATTTATACCACCAATGCAATTGAATCCTTGAACAGTGTCATTCGCCATGCCACCAAGAAAAGAAAAATCTTCCCAACCGATGAATCTGTGAAAAAAGTGGTATATTTAGCGATTATGGCAGCAAGCAAAAAATGGACGATGCCCATTCAGAATTGGAAAGCTGCCATGAATCGTTTTAGTATCATGTTTGATGAACGTGTAACCAAGTATTTTTAAAACCACATTTACACAGAATTATTTACACCCTCATTAAATAGTGTAATTATCAGTAGATACCAAATTTACAATCTTCAATGGCTTGCATTTTTTTAGTAGTTGACTCAGCCAACGTTTTACGTTGCTCTTGAATTGCAGGGTCACGAGTAAAAATAGGTAGTTCTTTAACTTTAGTCCGATATTCTGTTTCAATTTCATGACACACTTTAATATTTTCTATTGTTTTATTGACAAAATTTTCATCTACTTTTTTGTACTGATTTTTAGAAATACGTAATGTTTGACCATCATCAGATAAATGTAAGGGCATAGCAGCTAAACCATTATTAACCGCTAAAGTATCATCTTTTTTTTCCAATACGAGAGAACTTCCCTCTTTACCATTCACCACATTACTACGAGCAACCACATTTTCTTTAAGAATATAACTATCTTTACCCTCTTTAAAAATTTGCATAATGCGCTTTCCTTGCACATTTTCTAATTGCCAGTAGCCAACCATTTTGTCATGTTTATTACCACAAGCTGATAAAAAAACCGTCGACATTGATAATAAGATTACTAACTTTTTCATAAGTAAACCTCTGAAAATAATAAAGATTCTTCTAAGCACAACTTTTTATAACTATCACTAGTCGTTTTTAGGTTAAACTGAAATATATCAAAAAATAAATAAAATACATACATTTATTTTTAATTGAATTATTTCAAGTGGAAACTACACCCCAAATTTGCTAAATAGGTTTTCCAGCGTTTCAGTTATACAATGTTTTATGAGATCTGGACTAAATTCAACAGCATCATGAAAAGTTAGAACAACAAAATATCCGAAACTATTCCCAAAAGATGTCAAACAGGAAGCCCATTTGAAACTTTACTTAATGGAAAACGAATTTGGGCTGATAAGAATTTAGCCCAAATTTAACCTGACAGGCACAATAAAAAACGGGGAACTGTCAGATCAGTTTTGAGCTAGTATAAGTGAAGGGTTGTCCTTGTTAGCAGCAGTGTAAAAATGCCCCCTTGGTTATGGTTAATATAGCGGTCTTTTTGAACACTATCTGTACCCTATTCTTTTGAACTGGAAAGCTCTTCAGCCAACTGCTCAGCCTGTTCCAATACAGTTTCTGTAGCCAATAAAGCCATATCAGGTGGATAGCCATACTTCTTCAGCAATCTCTTCACGATGACTCTTAACTTTGCTCTAGCAGCTTCCTTGATCGTCCAATCCAAAGTCACATTCTTACGAATAGAATCAGTGAGTACGACTGCAAGTTCTCTCAATATGTCTTTCTGCATCAATTCTCGAGCACTGTCATTGTCTGCTACTGCTGAGTAGAACGCATATTCGTATTCAGTCAGGTTGAGTTCTTCAGCCAGTTTGTCTGACTCCTGAATTGTCTTAGCTAACTTGATCAGTTCATCAATGACTTCTGCTGCAGTAAGTACCTTGTTCTGATAACCCTTAATTGCTGAACTCAACATATCCATGAGCTTCTTACCTTGGGTGACACTGCGTTGCTCTCGTACCTTAATCTCATCACCAAGTAACTTCTTAAGTGTTTCAAGCGCAATGTTCTTATGCTTATAGTCTTTCATCTCCTGCATAAACTCATCAGAGAGAATCGAGATATCTGGTTTCTGAATCCCTGCAGCATCGAAGATATCTACCACTTGCTCTGTGACTAGAGCTTGGTCAATGGTTTGCTTTACCTTGGCTTCAAGCTCAGCATTACTTAAGCCAGAAATCTTGCCTGTACCATCACTAAACTTAGCAAGACGTGCTTTGACTGCTTGGAAGAATGCCACCACTGGTGCAGCTTCCATAGCATGTGGATGAGGTACAGCTAATGCGAATGCCTGTGACATCGCTGTGACTGCTGTCAGGAAGCGAGTCTTCCCTTCTCCTTGATCTACACCAAGGATATGCTCTTCCGCTTCTAAAATGATGTTGAGCTTACGAGAAGTATCTGCAGTGAAGTACTCTTGGTAGTTGAAGCCATGCAAAATGCCATCAAGCACTTCTAGCTTTTCTTGCAGGATCGTTGCAGCTTCATCCTGCACCAATGCAGGATCACCTTTACCACCTGCTTCTGAGTAAAACGATAAGGCTTCTTTCAAGTCAGATGCGATACCAAGATAGTCCACAACCAAGCCACCAGCCTTGTCTTTGTAGACACGGTTGACTCGTGCAATCGCTTGCATGAGGTTGTGACCTTTCATTGGTTTGTCGATGTAAAGGGTGTGCATACTTGGGGCATCGAAACCAGTCAGCCACATATCACGAACAATAACGAGTTTGAGCTTATCATCATTGTCTTTCATACGATCTGCTAAGCGTTGGCGCTGTTGCTTGGTAGTGTGATGTTTAGCAATCACCTCACCATCTGAAGCTGAGGCAGTCATCACAACTTTGATTACACCATCATTCAGATCATCACTGTGCCACTCTGGTTTGATCTTTACAATCTCGTTGTAAAGGTCTACAGCGATCCTGCGAGACATGCTGACGATCATGCCTTTGCCTTGGTTTGCATTGGCTTTAAGACGCTGCTCAAAGTGTTCTACGATGTCCTTTGCAATGGCTTTGATACGTTCTTTACTGCCGATCAAACCTTCGACTCTTGCCCACTTCGCACGTTCTTTTTGAGTTTGGTTTAAGTCATCTTCAGTAAACTGGTCATCAAAGTCTTCAATCAGCTCTTTGCCTTCCTCACTGATGGCAATCTTAGCTAGGCGGCTTTCATAGAAGATACGAACAGTTGCACCATCCTCCACTGCTTGCGAGATGTCATAGATATCTACATAGTTCCCGAAGACTGCAGGTGTGTTTACATCCGTCTTCTCAATTGGTGTTCCTGTGAAACCAAGGTAAGTAGCATTAGGAAGTGCATCACGCATGTACTTGGCAAAACCATAGACAGTACGTTTACCGACAACCTTGCCATCTTCATCTTTGACATCGACTTCCTTGGCATTAAAGCCATACTGAGAACGATGTGCTTCATCTGCAATCACGACAATGTTGGTTCGGTCTGACAGTTGCTCGTAGACGCTAGTGCCATCATCCGGTTGGAACTTTTGGATGGTGGTGAAGATCACGCCACCTGAACCCACCTTGA
Source organism: Acinetobacter sp. YH12144 (assembly GCF_013418345.1). Taxonomy (NCBI): domain Bacteria; kingdom Pseudomonadati; phylum Pseudomonadota; class Gammaproteobacteria; order Moraxellales; family Moraxellaceae; genus Acinetobacter; species Acinetobacter sp. YH12144. Next base: position 68,701 of record NZ_VPCD01000012.1, read on the forward strand.
GTAACTCTTTGAGTTCTTCTCGGCTGTCTGCTTGTCGTGGTGTTTGTCTAAGGAGTTGGCTTGATGCAGCGAATGTACCAAAGAGCTGATCATCTAGATCATTACGATCTGTGATCACAACGACTGTTGGATTATCCAAAGCCAAGACAATCTTGCCTGTGTAGAAAACCATAGACAAAGACTTACCTGAGCCTTGGGTATGCCATACCACACCGGCTTTCTTGTCACCGACTGCTTGTTGCTGTACCAATTCGAGCTTACTTCTACCTTGATGTTGCATGGCAACTTCTGCTGATTTCGAGTCCGAGTTCACTGCAGACGCACGAATAGTCGAGAGGACTGCTGCATTCACTGCATAGTACTGATGATATGCAGCCATCTTCTTGATGGTCTTAATGGTGATTAAGCCATTGGTATCCTCGTGCTTCGTTGATTCATAGACAATGAAGTGTCGAATCATGTCGAGTAGTGTGACTGGATTCAGTAAACCATGAATCAGGACTTCTAGCTGTGCTTGTGTCTTCTTGGCTTTGGTTTGACCATTGTTTGTCTTCCACGCCATGTAGCGACTGTAGTCTGCTGAGACAGTACCTGCTTTCGCCTCTAAACCATCAGAGATGACGTTGAAAGCATTGTAGGTAAACAAGCTAGGGATTTGGCTTTGATAGGTCTGTATTTGCTTGTATGCGCCTTCTACAGTGGCATTCTCGTCTGTTGCATTCTTGAGTTCAATGACCACCAAGGGTAAGCCATTCACATACAAGATAATGTCTGGTCGTCTTGTCCAGCGATCTTCTTTGATGGTTACTTGATTGACGACAAGGAATTCGTTATTGGTTGGATTCTCAAAGTCAATCAACCAAGCATACTCACCTTGAGTGTTACCCTCTTTGCTCACCTCAATGTTAATGCCCTCAGTGAGCAGTCGGTGGAATGCTTGGTTATTACTGAGTAGATCAGGGGATTGAATATTGGTGACTTGCTTTAGTGCTTCAGTACATTTGTCTTGGCTTAAATGAGGATTTAAGCGTTGTAATGCATCAAGCACTTTGTCTTCCAAGATGACCTGCTTATAGCTTCGTAGAGGGTTAGTGCCCTTCGATTCAATCTCAGGTCCATACACATAGGTATAGCCCAATCCCTCTAGTTGCTCTATCGCCATCAGCTCAATGTCTGATTCGGTCATCTTAGTCACTTGATTATTTCCCCCTAAACTTATCCATATAACCTGGACTCATTAATTTTTTATATGATGTAAAGCTAAGAAACCTTATTCATCGTCCTGCACGTTATAGCCATACTTCTGCACAGCATTCTCAATAGCGCCCTCAAACTTATGGCAAACATATAGATAGAGTTCAGCATCTACCATCAGTACTCCAGGAACACCTAAACCATCATTGAGTGGAATCAGAGTCTTTTGTGAACCAATCTGAACTGTTGGTCGTTGGTATGAGCAATTCACAGTGACTTTATGTGGCGATCTATTCCAGTCAATTTTCTTGGCTTCCCACTCACGACTACCGCCCAGCAAGGTGACTTGAATCTTGGATTCAGTCGCTGTCTTATTCAGTTGTTTGTAAGAGACAAACTTGGCGACTGAACAAGGAGAGTGATAACAGGTTTCTATGACTTTACCTTTTTGTATGCCGCTATGATTGAATTTAGCCGGTGCTGCTTGAACGGTTGCAGCAAAGCTAACTACAGCAATCAAGCCAAATCCCATTTGAATCATGCGCTTTATCATTCTGTTTTTCCTCTTTGTTCTCTTTTACTTAATCCATCGGCACAGCGATCTTATTCACTTTCCAACTCAAACCATCACGAACCATTTTGACAGTGACGGCTTTGGAATCATTTGGATGTTGGATCACAACCTCAAAGTCACTGAATGAGGTATAGCGAGTTTTGTACTCTGCTTGATCTTCTTCTTTGGTTTCTGTTGTTGATGCTCCCTGTGATGAATGTGCTGCATCTTTAAGGTCTTTGCCTTGCATCATCATGGTCATCCCTTCAGGTGTGACAAAACCATCAATCATCTTGTCTACCATGGTAGATGCAAGCATGGCACCTAGTGCTGCGAAACCATCATCTTTATGGGTTGCCATCTCTTTCATCATCATGGCATTCATTTGATCTTTGAAGCTCTGACGCACACTTGGATAGTCGATGTACTTGGACACCTTTTCGCTATCACCTACTTGTGCAGCATTCTTGATGTTATTGATGGCAATGTATGGCGAAGCATACAAGTAGCCACAGATCACTACGACTAAGGCAATGATTGCCCCTATAATTTTTTTATTCAATTCAGCCCCCTGAATGTAAAAAAGGTGAAGCCATCAAATGACTTCACCTCAAATGTTATGCAACTTCTTCTGTTTGGTATTGGACTCTGACTTCGCCGCTCATCAGCTTAGGAAGCAAGGTATCTCGTAGTTGTTCAAGTGTTTGGATTTGCTTCTTGTTAGATGAAACCTTTTGCATCGAAGGAGTAATCAACAGCGAATACTCTTCAAGGTAGTCTAAACTTGGAGTCTTAAAAGAGATATTTAACATATCTTCTGGCTTAACCCTTTGATGACTGCCACTGGTTCCCGAAGCACTCATTGCTAATTCATCAATAACATCTCTTGAATTGAATAAGCTATACAAGAACATTAAATGAGATCCTACTTTAGGCTTCAAATTCTGAAACTCTGTTGAACATACATAATTATCTTTGACATCAGTTAATAACCATATACGAGGCACTCTTGGATTCAGCTTTGAGACTAAAATTGAGTTCTCACATACTCTGTACTTATTACTCAGAATTTCCGCACCCAATTCAATAGTAGGCTTTTCTCCTGAATCAAAAGCAGGCAAACTAAAATGATAGTATGTCTTAAGAGGATCTTTTGATGGGTTCACATTGTCTTTGATATGAGTAGCTATATCACTTACTAGTAAATCATCCCAATCCTCTTTCGCTTCCTCAATAAACCATTGACGAAACAGTGTTTCAGCCATGGCTTCCAAAGTCTTGTTCTGACAGTGCAGTAAGTCGATCTTGTCATCTAATGATGAAAGGATTGAGGCTATGGCTTTTTGTTCAGGGAGAGACGGAAAGCATATCTCTTCTTGATGAACATCATTACGGTTAACTCCAGGCACCGCACTTTTGTCACTAAATTTTTCCCAATCCAATGTTTGCAAAAAGTAGTAGATGAACTTTTTGTCATTCCCCTTAAAGTCGTTTACATAAAGAGATGTGTTTAATGGCCAAAATGGTACATCACTGAAAAAAACTGAACCAATGGTTCCATATCGGCCCGTCACAACACCTGATTCATTTACTTTGGCTTCATTATGAAAATCAGCAAAACCTGAAGAAGCAATGATGGGAACACTACCAGAAACACGAGATTGCTTTGGTAAGTCATAACCACGTTTTAGGGTAAAGAAGCTATCTAATCGCCCAACCTGCCACTCACTCATACAACCACCTTTGCTAAGTTCTCAGCAATGGCTTGGTTTAGCTTGGCTTCCTCAGCAAGCTGTGCTTCAAACTCTGCCTTTAAGCTTGTAAAGCGTACCTTGAAGTCGAACTCATCTTCATCATCAGCTAAACCAACATAACGACCTGGCGTCAGTACATAATCAAGCTCAGCGACTTTCTCAAGTGGTACAGATGCACAGAAGCCTGCAACATCCTCATACTCACCACCCTTGTTACGCCAATTGTGGTAAGTGTCTGTGATGAGCTTAATATCTTCATCAGACAAGACTTTGGTTCTGCGGTTAATCAGATGACCTAGGTTACGAGCATCAATGAACAGAATCTCATTGCTACGATCTTGGTATTGGCTTGAGTTAACACGGTCACGACGCATAAACCATAAAGCAGCAGGAATCTGTGTGTTCAGGAACAGCTTGGCAGGTAGGTTCACAATACAGTCGATGACATTGGCTTCTGAAACCAAGGCTTTACGAATCTCACCTTCACCACTGGTCTTAGAGGTTAATGCACCTTTAGCAAGCACAACGCCTGCCTGACCTTTAGGACTCATGTGATACAAGAAGTGTTGCATCCATGCGAAGTTCGCATTGCCTGCAGGTGGTGTACCTAGAGACCAACGAGCATCACCCACTAACTGCTCACCGCTCCAATCAGAGACGTTGAATGGTGGATTAGCAATGATGTAATCCGCTTTCAGGTCTTTGTGTGCATCATTCAGGAATGAACCCTCAGAGTTCCATTTCACATGCTCTGAGTTAATGCCACGAATGGCTAAGTTCATCTTGGCCAAACGCCAAGTTGTCTGGTTACTTTCTTGACCATAGATGGAGATGTCGTCCACTAAACCCTGATGCGATTCTACGAATTTCTCAGACTGTACGAACATACCACCTGAACCACAGCAAGGATCGAATACACGTCCTTTGTATGGCTCTAGCATTTCAACCAATAAGCTCACGATGGATTTAGGCGTGTAGAACTGCCCACCTTGCTTACCTTCAGCTAAAGCGAACTCACCTAGGAAGTACTCGAATACGTGTCCTAAAACGTCGGCAGAGCGATCTTTTGCATCACCTAGGGCAATGTTACCAATGAGGTCTATCAGCTCACCTAGGCTCGTAGGATCGAGATTTTGACGTGCATAGACTTTAGGTAGTACACCTTTGAGCTGAGGGTTCTCATTCTCAATGGCTTCCATTGCATCGTCTACAATCTTACCAATGGTGACTTGCTTTGCTTGGTTTAACAGGTATGACCAACGTGCGATCTCAGGAACGAAGAAGACGTTGTATGCAGTGTATTCATCACGATCTTCAGGATCAGCTCCTGCAAACTCTCCCTCACCTTCAACCAATAGGTTGTAGTGAGCTTCAAATGAGTCAGAGATGTACTTGAGGAAGATCAAACCAAGGACTACATGCTTGTACTCAGCAGCATCAATGTTCTTACGAAGTTTGTCTGCAGCTTTCCAAAGAATGACCTCAATGGGTTCTTGTTTGGTTTGCTTTGGAGTACGTGCCATGGAATTGTCCTGCAATGAATAGGTTATCTAGTTTTAGTTAAACCAATAGTACCCAATAATACGCTCGTGTGTAAGTATTGATACGTCATTTCTTGTCGTACAATTTAAGTATTAAAAAAGTGTAGCAAGTTGCTACACTTTTCAGACTAATCACAAACCCCACTTTAGCGATCGTTAAAGTGGGGGTATTTTCTAAACTTCTATCGCTTATTCATAGTGATTTATTTTTAAGCGTATTGATGGCTAAAAAATACAATAAAAATTAACTTCGATAAGTGCAAGGCGATTTTCTTCAAGTTTTGTGCTGTAACTGACAGTAAACATTGCTGCGTTACTTGCATAACAGAGACCCTGTAATTATTTTGCAACGGCAAAATTCGTTCAACAGTCTCCTTATCGGGACAATATAGATGCGCGACACGTTCATGAATGATATTGAGATCAATCGCTTTGTCTATTTTACGTATAAGATAATTTTTAGGAATAAACTCTTCTAGCGTAACCATATCAATTTCAGTTTGGGTGGTATAATTTTTCGCATGTGATAATTATAAAAAATTCTCACGTAAGTGTGAGAGTTTTATGAGCAAACTGAAAAGTGTAGCAAGTTGCTACACTTTTTCACTTTTCTGAATAAGCTGTTTTAAAAAATCTTCTAGTTGTAAAAGACTAGCTTCATCAATTTCTGAAATTTTAAGAGAGATATTGAGCTGTTTTTGATTCAGTTTGATATTTCCAGCAACCTTACCATCATATTCGATTTTTCTTACCACTGATGTCGTGGTTACTTTTTCTGGATCTTGACTCAATAGTTTTTCAGCATAAGAAGTAACTTTGCTTTGCTCCAGTTTTTTTTCTTTTAATTTCTCCCAAGCACCGAGTAAAGCTGTTTCCGCCTCCGAAAGTTGCTCTATATGATCCGATAAAAATTTCTTGAACGCTGTTGCAGCAGTACGACCGACTAGACCTGGCTCCAAATCCAGGTCATTCAACATTGCTTTAGGCAGCTTTTCATACGATAGATATTTGTACATATCTTCGCGATTTAAACCCAATGAATTAGCTAAACGTTGCTTGTTCTTCTTCAACTTTTCATCAAGTGAGTTCAAACCAATAAAAATTTCATAATCTGTCAGATCTTGACGCTTTAAATTTTCAGCTAGGGTTAACAAAGATGCTTCTTCATCATTAGCATCAATGATAATGGCTTCAATCACCGACTTGCCGAGTAATTGATGCGCCCGTAAGCGTCGCTCGCCTGCAATCAGTTCATATTTCAGATTATCAAGTTTACGCACTGTAATGGGCTGCAAAAGGCCGATTTCATTAATAGAATCCGCCAGTTCTTTTAATTGAGAATCTTCAAATACTTTACGCGGTTGGTTGGGACTGCGACTGATATCCTCAATAGGAACATTACGTCTAAATTCTTTTAGCTCTTTAATATTGTCTTTCTGTGCTTGCTGATGTTTTTCTGTATTTTGTTTCAATTTTTGAGCTAAAAGCTCTTTAGTGCTTGCCATAATACTCTCAGGTTTAAACTTTCGCTACAATTTCATAAGCAAGGCTTTCAAAAGCCTTACGTACTTTTGAATTTTTTTCTACTTTCAAAAGTGGCTGTTGCAGAATTGCTGCTTGATTAACTTTAGTACTTTGAGGAATGGTAGTTTGTAAAATTTTTCCAACCTGTTTTAAAGCTTCATCCCGAATCAATTTACAAACATTCTGACGTTCATCATGTTTAATCAGTAAAGCGCCTAAAAGCTCTAAATCTGGATTAATACGTTTTATCTTTTCAAGATGGTTTAAAAGATCTGTTACCCCATACAGTCCATATTGTGATCCAGATTCGATAGGGATAATGACATGTGTTGATGATGCTAAGGCATTACTGGTTAATAGTTTAAGACTAGGTGGGCAATCAATTAATATGAAGTCGTAAAGATCTTTTAACAGTTCTAGCTTGATGCTTAATTCTTCTGAAGGACGAGGAGCTTCTTCTTTAAGCTGGTCTTCAGTTTTTCCTAAATTTAATGAGCCATAAATTAATGATACTTTTTCAAAGTTTGTTTCTTCTTGTAATGCATCAGCTAATAATGAAATATCACCAACGAGTAATTCTGCTGAAGTAACAACAATTTCGCTTGGATGTTGGATCCCAATGTGTAAACTTGCGTTTGCTTGAGGATCTAAATCAATGACTAAAACTTTATTGCCAAGATTTGCAAGTTCAGAGGCTAGATGTACAACGGTCGTTGTTTTGCCACATCCACCTTTGTGGTTAGCAACCGTAATAATTTTTGCAGACATACGTGTCAGATGCTTCCGTATTTGAATGTTTAACAATATAAATAACTTTCACTCATCATACTATAGTTTTTAAATTTATAAATCTTATTTATTTAGGTGTAAAACAACTTAAAAAACTAATTTTTAAATAAGCTAGCTTAATTAATAATTAGTATAATTATTTATTTAGCTAATTAATAATTAAGACTGTTTTTTTGCTATATAAAACAAATGCTTATAAGTTTAAAAGTGGAGGGCTTGTCACCGTAAAGTGGAAGGTTTGTCACTCAAAGGTGGAAGGTCTGTCACTCAAAGGTGGAAGGTCTGTCACTCAAAGGTGGAAGGTCTGTCACCGTAAAGTGGAAAGTTTGTCACAAGAGTGGAAGGTTTGTCACTACTATTTTTAAAAAGGTTATATTTTTTAAAAAACTCTTGCAAAAATAAATACTTAATTTGTTGATAAAGTTGGCTAAACAATCTTTAAGGGTGGAAGGTTTGTCACTATGTGTTAGCACCCTGTGGATAAATTTTTTTTATTGGATATTTCCTGATGATTATCTATTCATTTATACCTTTCAAATCTAATGAAAGGTGGAAGCCTTGTCACATCTAGGTTTCTATCTGACATAGCATACCTAAATTTGGAAGAAATAAGTGAAAATGGGTATTTTGAACTGTTAGTTTAGAGCTAAAGGTGGAAGGTCTGTCACTATATGGTGGAAATAATATATTTCATTCCACTTTAAGGACAATAAATCGTCAAAAATGCATATTTCTGATGACAAGCCTTCCACTCTTAGATTCTTGTGGTGAAAGTCTTGAAAGTTTTTCCACTTTTGTATATAAAAATAGAATTAAATATATAAATATCACGGTTATGACAGAATCAGAATCATTGCAAGAAGAATTGAATCATATTCCTTACTGTATAGGCAATATTCGTCATAATGGCGTTGTTAGCACTAGTAACCGCTTAATTCGCCCAATTGAGTTATCAGCCAATGAATATAAGGCGCTCCTATATGCAATGGCTGTTGCAAATTATAGTGAGAAAAATAGGGTAAATGGTGAAATCACAGAACAAACCTATATTTATCTGTATAAGGATGATTTGGCAGATTTACTAGGATTGAATAAACGCAATTCGATTAATGTTGCAATAGACCGGATTTATAAAGAACTTTCATCTAGGGTGGCTCATTTTATTATTGAGGAACCTACTGATGATGGTAAGAGAAAGACTAAAAAAGTACATTCTGTCGTTCCTATTATCCGTGAGTTAAGATGGGAAGATGATTCTAAAAATGCCATTCAGATTCGTTTTACCAGTGAGGTGTTACCGTATTTCACGCAGTTGGCTGGGGGGAATTTCACCACCTATCAATTGAAACATCTGTTTGCCTTGGATTCTGTTGCTAGTATGAGTCTTTATACGTATTTCATTAAAAATGAATTCAAGTACGCAAGCCAAAAGAGTTATGAAGTCCCAATGCTTTTAGAAAACTTGAAAGCTCTGATTGATATTAATGAAACTAAATATGATCGCTGGGTAGATTTTAGACGCTATGTATTAGATAAAATAGTTGCAGAAATTAACGAAAATACAGATCTACAACTAGAGTATGAAACCATAAAAAAAGGGCGCCCAATTGTGGGGGTGAATTTTAAACTGCATCAGCGTATTACTGATAAAACACTAAATGAAACTGCTGTAATTGAAAAAATTTATCTTGATGTTCCATTTGAAGAGAATGCATTAGTAAAAGAATTGGGGGCAAAATTCGATACGAATGTACGTTCCTGGTACATTTTTAATAATGATGAAAAGTATTCGCAGTTCAAGAAGTGGTTTAAAAAAATTGGTTGTCTCACTGACTCTCAAGCAAATATTGTTATTAATGACACTTTATTCCAAATGGATTTTGCTGAAGTTGGTATGAGCTTGAATGACTTTAAACGTAATATGAAGCATAAACTAAAAAATAATCCGGAATTTGTACAAAGTATTCGTGATAGGCTGAATGATATTTTTGGTAAAGAGCTTGTCTAAGGAAAAGTGTAGCAACTTGCTACACATTTTTTAATGTATCACTGAAGAATTCAAGTACTAAGAAAATTGGATACAAAATATCTGTGTGTATAGCTGAATGAAAAATAGTTAAAAGAATAGATATTATTTTTAGATTTTACACTTTTGTTGTTCCTCATATATTTTTGCAGAAAAAAGTTTTTCAGTGCTCAAAAAATGGTGTGGTTAAGATAGGGAGATCAACCAAGTTTTAAGTATATAGAGTAATTTAGATAAAAAATTACTAAATATTTTTATAGCCTTTGTATAAAGCAGCGGATCATGAAAACTATTAAAATAGCCTAAGCTTATTAGCTTTGTTGTAAAAATTTACTCTGAGATGCTTCTTAAGCTAGATATTTGATGCTGTTGCGTCTAGCCACAAATGATAAGCTAAAGACCGTTTTAGCTAAAGATGATGACGATCAACTTGGCGATACCATTGATTTGTAAGTATCCTCTAAACTCTATGCCAATCTTTTAATTTGGATCACTTTGTATGTCGGCAACTTTTGCAGTACACCATTTAAATAGGCATACAGATCTAGACCATTCAACTTTGCTGACTGGATCAATGTCATGATGTTAGCAACTCGCTGACCACTGCGCAGTGATCCAACATACAACCAGTTCTTACGACTTAAAGCCCAAGGGTGCATTTGGTTCTCCACCAAATCATTGTAAATAGATAGATTACCATCATCTGAATAGCGGCTTAAGGCTTGCCAGCGCTTTAGAGTGTAATTGATTGCCTTAGCGGTGGTAGAACTTGATGGCACCATCAGATGATGTTGGTTGAGCAATTCATATAGTTGTTGCATCACTGGTTGACTATGCCGTTGCCGGTATTCGCAGCGTTGTTGCGCTGTACCGTCGGTCTTGTGCCTTAACTCTGCTTCTATCGCATACAATTTCTGAATCAGCACCAGTGCCTGTTCAGCAATCTGACTTTTCCCAGTGATATGCAGTTCATGGAATTTACGACATGCATGTGCCATGCAACCTACTTCAATGATCTGACCTGATTTGAAATGTGCTTTATAACCACTGTAATCATCACAGACCAGATGTCCCTGCCAGCCATTCAGGAATTCTTCTGCATGCAGACCTGAACGGTTTCTTGAAAGTCATAGATCACCCCCTTGCTGCAGCACCACCTGTTTTAAGGCATTGACCAGAGGTTCAAGTGTCTACACCACAGCGACCAATCCAATCTGACAGGGTGGATCTAGATAGATCTACACCTGCGCGCAGAAAGATCTGTCGCTGACGATACAGCGGTAAGTGATCAGCATATTTGGATACCAGCACATGGCTAAGTAACTCAAGTGTCGCAATACATTTATCGATCACATAGGCAGGCATCGTTTGCTGAGTCAGGGTGTCACATTGATCACAAACCCATTTACCACGCACATGCTGTTCTTTATAGAACTGCGCTGGTCTGAAATTCAATTTTTCACTGATATTCGCCGATACGACGCAGTGTGCACCCACAGATGTATTGCGTTGATGCAGATTCATGCTCAATACGTACGGTTGCTAAATGATCTGGGAGTAGTCGACGTTTATGTTTATTTATCCAATGAGCCGTAAAACACCCTCATTTATGGAGGTGATATAAGGCTCGATTTTTAATTCTAATGAGGTGATTGTTGTTGCTCGATGTATTGTTTAATAATTTCTAATGGCGCACCACCGCAACTTGAAGCAAAGTAACTTGGCGACCATAAAGAATCACCCCAAAGTTTGTTTTTAATTTCAGGAAAGTCTTTTCTAAGGTGGCGACTAGATAGACCTTTTAAGCTATTCACTAAATTTGAAATAGCAACTTTTGGTGGGTAATTAATTAATAAATGAACATGATCATCCTCCCCATTAAATTCAATCAATACAGCATCAAAATCCAAAGCCCGATATTGGCAATAGTCACCAACATAATATACATTAAATTGTATAAATTGCTGTGTATATAAGTACAATGAAATAAACAACTTACGTTTTCAAATATTTTTTATTGGAATTAATTTTTATTAAGATCGTTTAATTGTGGTCACATAAGTTTTTAAAAATTTACCAAATTATCACCAACATAATTTTGTGATGATTAATTAGGTAAACCGAATGGTAAAAAATCAGGTTGATGGAATTATATATGGCCAGCCTAGGCTTTTATCAGCATTAATTAACTGTATAACCCCCAAAAAAAATTAAAACAGACACTCACCATTAAAACTTAGGTGTAGCACGAGAGTTAAGCAGTATCCGTTACGATGATTTATTGAAGTCATTTTATTTCTAACTGCAATTGAGCAGGCCTACCAATGCAAGCCAGATGTAAACAAAATTTAAAAGCCGGTAGTGCTTTGCCTTGTTTTAAGGAATATAGCTGTAAGCGTGCATTATTTTCTTTTGTTGTTGGGTAACCTTCTAGTTTCTGATTTGCCTTGGCAAGTTTGAGTAGATTCGGCGTAATTTCTTTGTTTAAAAAATTAACCATATCTATTCCAAGTAAATGCCACATGTTGGCAGGAAACAGATCTTTGGCCGCATAGTAGAATTTTTCCAGATTCTGAATATTTTTCCGCGTTGAATGTAAACCTGTATGTGAAGCAGTTACGTGATTAATAAAGAATTCTAAGACATACCTAATATTTTCAGGTGACTTTTGATAGCAGGCTTGTAGATAGTTAAAAAAATGTGTGACCAATAAAAGGTCCTCATTAGTATCAATCATTGACGGTTTGATGTATTGCAGTTCGGTTATATGAAAAAGTCTTGGATTGTTTTTTCTAGATTTAAGTTGTTTGAGTTGGATTGCATTGTCATACCAATACTTGATGAGCTCATGAGATAGGCAAAGTTCTTGTGCTACGCGCTCCGTATCATATTTGTATAACTCTAATAAGCAGAGTGCCTTATAAAATAGATCAAGATCGATTTTAGATTCTGGAGTCGCGACAAAATAGTCAAAAATACAATGTTCTTGCGTTTGATTTACCTCTAATTCTGCATGTAGTGTGTGAGCATTGCTCGCTATCCATTTTTCTTGATTGTTTAGAAGGAGTTTACAGAGCGTTGTAGCATGCATTTCAAAATTGAATTCAGACTGATCATTGAGCGATTTTAGAAAATGTAACTCTTGTGTTGAATTGCTTATCCCCAGCATTTTCTTAACCAAACCATTGCTTAGTAATGGGCGATATTTGGAAAATTGATAACCTGCAATAAAGTAAGCTACATGAATATAACTTTTAAAGGTCTCGATGGGTTCGAGATGCCCCAAAAGATGTGCGATGATAATCCAATGATTTTGATCAATTGAATTACGTAATAACTCAGCCCTGAGCTGATTATATTCAACTTCCGTATAGTCTGTGAGGCTATCAGACAAAAAATGATAATCACATTTAAAAATTAATGCTAAATGATTTGCTGCAGAATGTCTAAATGAATGAAATGTATAGTGATGTTGCTTGAATAACTGATCCATAAAATTTTTAAAGGGTGCAGTCAGCATGTGCTGGCTGAGTTTCTTATTCTCATTGAACTGACTGAATAAATAATCATTCGGTTTTTTTGTTAACCGCTGTTTGACAACATATTGATGAAATTGTTGATACTCAGATGCTTTGAGTAAGCAATACACGGGCACGCTACGTTGCGCGCTGTCAGTCTTTAATCTGTGTTCATTGCCTATTTTTTCTGACCCATATGGCTTGACCAATAATGATATTCTGTTTAATCCTTCAGTATCTTTGATACGTAAACCAATCATTTCATTAATTCGCATCCCAGTTCTGTAAGCAAGCGTATAAATAAGACTAAGATTTTCATAGTCATGTTGAGAGATGATATTTTGTAGATGTGCTTGTTGAAGTTTTTTGATTAACAGTTGAAATGTGACTGGGCTGATAATACGTGTGCGTGGTCTGGTTTGTTGATCCAGCGTCTCTAAAGTGAATGCTGGGGCATCGAATAGTTGTTCTTGAAATTGATGAAAACGTTTGAGTGTTTTTACAATTTGAGCAGCCGATTTTTTAACAGTATCTTCGAGCAGACTTTCAGCAATACAGTTATTTTGATAAATCTGTGCATATATTTTTTGCAGGCGTGTTTCTTCATCGTCCTCAGAAAATTGATATTGTAAAGAATAGATTAGCCAAGGCTCACCAATTCGAGTGTAGTATGTGTAAATTGAGCTTTTGGCTAACTGGCTATTGTTGGAAATGATTTTAGCAAAAATTGTAGCGCAAAAATCAAATCTCTGAGCTAGCAGATCTATATCTTCTTGAGGTGGTTTAAAGAGACTAATTAACCACAGGGTGATTCGTTTACTGTATTCATTAAAGAGTTTTGCATTCTCCATACAATAATCGATCATGAGTTGATAGATTGGGGCATCTGTTTGGCGAAGACGAATAATTTTTAATAAGTCTTTATGAATTTTTAGTACATCTTTTAGTGCATCTTGCTCATGATGCAAATAAACAGTTTGTGGAGGTAAATTCTTAGACTGATGAATGACTTCAGTAGTGAGCTCATGCTTATATTTAAATTTTGGTTGCACAAAACGCTCAAACTCTTGTTCGGGTAAACCACAACTGAGTAAATTCCCGATGAGGCATTCAGAGAGCGCCGGATCTATATCTACGTTGGGAAGCTGTAACCAGTTGTAGCGAGCATGCTGAAGTAAATGCGATAAGCTATTTTTTTTAAACTTTTTCTTTATTTTTCGAAAGATATACTCAAGATAGCCCTCTACGGGAAGATGAACATGTCGAATATCTCTCAGATTAAAATGTATTAGCCACAGACGTGTGACGGGGTCTGGAATAAAATTTCTAGATTTTCGAACAGTATATTCATCAATAAAAATATCGCCATAATGATTAGAATGGGATTCTAAAAAAAGAATATTAAGGTCTTTATAATGGCGTACTTTTACTGGATTTCTGAGGTGTTCAAGCAAGGCATTAAGTTCAGCTTTTTCATTTAAGCCACCAAATAGAATGGCAGACAATATAATATTGCCCACGATTTCCTCATTTGAGAATGAGTCACAGCTTTCAGCCAATTCCCAATAATTATAAAGCTGTTGTACGAGGTCATTTATTTCATGACCATCGGCATTCCAGCTCATGGTCACGATAGGCTTATCTCTTTTAATATCTAAAACAGCATGAGGCAGCTCTAAATCCAAGCGATGCTGAGCATTTAACTCTTTGATGTAATCTTCAAAAAAATCATATGCAAACTTGATCCACTTTTTACTCGTAGAGTTTTTCTTGATGTGGCTATAAACCTCGCCGTAATCACCTAGCAAATGTGGATTCTGATCAAACTGCTGTTCTGAAAAATATTTGCGGAGTGAAGCATGAACTTCATTTTGAATTTTTTGTTCATTTAATTGTCGAGTAAGTTCTCGTTTCTTTTCGGCAAACAGTTGATCTGCTTTTTTAAGCGATGAGGACATTTAAATTCACTCCAATAATTTCAAAATATTCCTGCATTTCATTTAAATGTGTTGCGAGCGCGCGATATTGGTTCAGAGACAAACTAGAAAATGGATGTGCGGCTTCCTGTTGGAAGGCTTCATGTCCAAAAAGTGCAAGTATTAAAGGCTCGGGGATTTGTTTGTTGGTGAGAAAGGCACGTGTTGTATGGCGGTGCCAGTTGGGATGTGCTAACCCAACTTCAGGATGAAAGTCACGCACATTGGAAGGTGTAAGCGGAGTGAGTGTGCCATTTTGTAAAAGATTTAACAGAGGCTGTTCATTATTAAATATGGCATCAATTTGGGCTGAGATTTCGCGGTTAATCGCCATGTAATGTTGTTGGATATGTTCGAGGAAACGAAGATATTTCTTTAATTCACCGATGAGAAATGCACAAAGTGGAATCAAGCGTCCAAAGCCACGTCTACCACCGACCTCTTTGTCAGACAGCATAATTGTCTGTTGCTGAAAACTTATATTATTCAAAAAACCTGGAAAGTCCCGAACAGGTCGTGCAGCGGTAAACAAAAGTAGGATATGCCACATCCAAATGCTATAAGCATTAAAACTTTCTACCCAGTCGTTATCTGAAGTCGTATAAATTTTGGTGTAAAGATAGAAAAGGATGTCCTTTATGACATTTTTACTTGGTGCTTTTTGGCTACCAAAGCAGATGGACTGATCACTATAGACAATATCACCGTAGTCATTTTCAGCGAGCTGTGTACATAGTTCAGATAAAACTTTGACATAATTTTTTTGTAATTTATTTACATTGTAATGGCAGTAAGAGCTTGAAGAAGAGTGACTTGCATCTACACCAGTGATGATGTCAGCAAGTTGCCTATTGCCTGTTTTTTGCAAAATAACATGATGCAGTAATGAGCTAGTTTTTGATAAGTTCAGCTGAGGAATTTTGACTTCATCTTTTATTATTCTAATTTTTTTCTTTAGCTCATCTTCAGTGATGATTGGTTCTGCTTTGATACGATCAATAAAGTGATTTGGGATAGGGATATCTAAATGAACGGTGTTATTGATCAGTGACTCCGGATATTCAAACGTTGCATCTTCAAAAATGCTGAATTTGGTTGAGAGATAGTATTGGTCACTTTGCAATTTAATGACTTGGCGATGATTTAATCTTTTTACACGCCTTTTTTGAAAATTTAACCAGTCTTTAAAGCCAACGCCTGTGATTAAGCAAAGTAATACAACGAGCACGCTTTTATCATTATGTTTTTTATCATCATGATACAGGTATGTAATTAGGTCAGAAATAGTATAAACACTTGGGAGTAAACAACTTGCAGTGAGCAAATGATCTTGTCGTTGCATATGTTTTGGAATTAACGAAAGTGCCATACGTTGGGCATTTTTAGAATGTCTGGCAAGTGGTGTAATCTGATCTGCTTGAACAATAACAGAGGGGTCTTCTTGCTCGTCAAGGGCTTGCTCATTAGCTAAACCTCTATTACTTTTTTTAGTCTCAATGATTTCGTTAATAGTTCCATCGGTATCCCATGTACGATATTGCAGTTTACTATCTACACTTGATTTGGCAATTTTTGGACGGCTTTTTAGTACATAATTGAATGCAATACGTAATTCATCACAGAAATTTTTCTGAAAATCATTTAGTTCTTGATCTGCTTCAGGTTGAAGAGCAGACTCTACAAATTGCTCTAATGATAGAAATAAAGCAGGGAATTTAAGAGTTAAGAATGCTTGATAATCTAATGCGTGAGCATCTTTTTTTTTTGCAAAAAAAGACTTGTTTGCAACGCGGAAACGCTGAAATAAGCGCTTAATCGTATTGAGATGCTCTGTATGTTGTTTTTCAAATAAATCTGGTTTGATCTGCGGCAATGCTAATAAATATAGTGCTGCTTTAAGGACGAGCACATTCCAGGTGAGTAGTTCCGTGTGCGCATGATAAATGCTGGCAATACTGTTGATGTAATACGTGATTGGGGAATCACCAATTTTAGATTTTCTAGACGCTTGGAGAGTAGCGGGAATGCGAGGTGGTGAACTTGTAGAAATATCAGATTCAATCTCACTGAGAACAAGCCCCTTAAGATAATCTGAGCAGTCATGGTAAACCAATAGATCTGCGATAAAGTTAATATGTGCATGAAGACACAAATCCTCTGCATTAAAAAGCTTTTTTAATAAGTCTGATAATAAAATTTTGGGTTGAGGAAGGGGCTTAGTTTCACTTTCGTGCATATGAACAATTCCAAAAATCTGTTGGATTTGGTGAAAAATCATTTTGATTTAAATAATGATCGACGACTTTTGATTGCTTGCTGACTTCGTCAAGTAGATGCTGGCGACGTGCATGGATTTTTCTGTTTCTATTGTGGAGTTGTGTATGGCTAAAATTGAGTAACTTACCAAGCCCCTCAAGACTGAGCGTTTTATGTGCTTTGAATGAATGTAAGCGATTAAAGTCGAGTAAAACTTCAGTCGAAATATATCGGTTGATCGCTTGCTGAAGATGCTGCGGATTTAAATTGTGTATATCAAAAGTATTTGCTTGCAAAAAACTTAAGAATTCAAAGCTTGCATAGTGTTTGAGTTGTTGTTGTAAGTTGGCATCAGGTGGGAACGTATATACATGTAATTCCTGAGGTGAAGGCGGAAGCTTCATGTGATGCAGGTACAAATCAAAATTATCAGCGATCCAGAAATTGGATATTCCTGCTATAGACCAAACATTGAGTTTGTTTGATGCTAAACGAAAATGAGAAGTTAATCGTAGAGCTCGAAAGGCCATGTGATAGCAGTGATGAATGCCAGCAAAATCTGGATGAGTGTTTAATGCGAGTTTAGAAAGATCTCGCTTGAAGATAATTTTGGGGTTATCAAAATTAAATGAACATTCAGAAGTTACTTGTTTACGCGTTCCACGGCACATATTTAGATTATTAAAATATAACTATGATACATTTCTACTATTTAACTGTTTACTTTTCAAGTAATCTAACGGTATTTATTGTGTAAGTGTAGAAAAGTAGACACAATTTATAGTTTTGGTGTGCATAATTTAATTTGGTTCTATTTTTATTAGTAATATTTTTAAGCTATTACCGAGGTTGGGATTGATTGATTGTATGGCTGTGATTCCTGCTACAAAGTAGTAAAAGTTAGATCATAAAAATACCCCAACCTTGGCAATAGTCACCAACATAATTTACATTAAATTGTATAAATTGCTGTGTATATAAGTACAATAACATCAATAACTTACGTTTTAAAATATTTTTATTGGAATTAATGTTTATTAAGATCGTTTAATTTTGGTCACATAAGTTTTTAAAAATTTACCAAATAATCACCAACATAATTTTGTGATGATTAATTAGGTAAACCGAATGGTAAAAAATCAGGTTGATGGAGTTATATATGGCTGAACCGTACCGGGTTTGTCGGAGACTTTTTTATTTAAGTTAGGCCACCTGACCTAACGGGTTAATCTTATGCTGCTGTTAGGGTCTAAAAATAGCAGTTTTGAAGGGCTTTATCGAGTGATTTTTTCAACACTCTACGCAATTATGGATATCATAGTATCCACTTTATGTTTTATTTCGCTATAATGGATATAACTGTATCCATTTGGTCTTTGCGGATGAATTTTACCTTACTTGATGATACCGATGTAAGCCAAGCTTATGCGGCTTATTTACGTGAGTTACGCAAGCAGGCAAAGCTGTCGCGCGCTGCATTGGCTGAGCGAAGCTGCGTACCTGCGGCCACCATTAAGAAATTTGAGCTGACCGGGCAAATTTCATTTCGTCAATTGCTGTTGCTATGGCAGACACTTGATTCGCTAGATAGGCTTTATCAGCTCACGCAACTTAGCAAAGAACGCGCTGCTATACCCATGAGTATTGATGAGGTGCTAAAAGATGAGTTTTAAACCGATTCAGAAGCTTAATGTTACTCGTACGCTAAGCTCAGGTGAGCAGATATCTGTTGGAGTCTTGGCGCAGAATCGGCAAGGCGTTTTTTTTCAGTATACTGACGACTATTTGCAGCAGTTTGGCAATTTATCACCGTTTACCTTGCAAGCGAATACGCTAGTTCAAGCCGCACCTAAAGCGCCGCACCAAGGTGTACATGGCGTATTTGGGGATTGTTTGCCCGATGGCTGGGGCATGTTGTTACAAGATCGTATTTTCCGGCAAAAGGGCATCCTACCTAATCAATTAACGGCGATGGATAGACTGGCCTTTGTCGGTGATAAAGGCATGGGAGCGCTGTCTTTTGCTCCGGTGTCTGAGTTTTCAGCCACGACATACGCGGACATTGATTTAGCAACCTTGGGCTTAGAAGCACAAACGCTGTTCGATGCTTCAATGTCAGATTATATGGATGATAATCACGATGAGTTAGATGGGCATACGCAACAGGTGTTGGCCGCATTAGTCGCCGGTGGTAGTTCGGGTGGAGCAAGGCCTAAGGCGCAGATTTATATGCCTGCAGGGGAAACTCAGCATTGTCGAACCTTTGCTCAGCCTGGAGATGAGGCTTGGCTGATTAAGTTTACCTCGAAAAATCTCGCGCTCGGGCATGAAGAAGGGTTGTGTGAAGCGGTTTATTTGCAAATGGCCGAGCTTGCCAAGTGCCAACCACCAGTCTGGCAACTCATTGAAGCACCAACTACAAGCGGTGCGTCTGCCTGGTTGGCGCTTAAGCGTTTTGATTATGTCACGGAGCAGGCCCGTTTAAGCGGTAATCGCAGTTCAGGTCGCTTGCATATGCACAGCGCTTGCGGGCTGCTGGATGCAGACTTTCGAACGCCAAGTTTAGATTATATTGACTTGATCAAAGCCAGCCGTCAGTTGTGTAAATCTCCTGCTGCTGGGCAGCTGCAATTTCGCCGTGCCGTTTTTAACCTGCTGTCGTCTAACCAAGACGACCACAGTAAAAACTGGGCGTTTTTGCAAGCGGATGACGGTCAATGGAACCCTGCACCTTTTTACGATGTTACCTACAGCCCACATCCATTCAACGAACACGCCACTGCTTTCGGCGGTTATGGCAAAGTGCCATCGCTTAAGGTGATGCAAAAACTTGCTACTAGTGCTGGCTTTGCGAATTGGAATGATGCAAAGCAAGTTATTGAAGAAGTCGCAGAAGCCATCAGCCAATTTACGTATCTTGCCAAGCAACAAGGGATCAGTAAAACAACAATGTCCGTGATTGCTAAGACATTGGAGCAGCGTAAACAAGAAAATGCAGCGCTTTTTCTATAACAATAAGAAGGGACAGTAATGAAGCTCGGCCGAAACGATCCTTGCCATTGTGGCAGTGGTAAAAAATTTAAACGTTGTTGTATGAGCAGCGTTTCCAAGCAACATGCCCAAGTCTTCGATGATGTTGAAACCATGCTGGCAATGAACCCAAATTTGAGTCTTGATGAACTCAATGCCGCTTTGCAGCACAAAGTGCAAGAACGCAATCATCAACCTCATCCCGATTTTTGTGGCGTAACGCCAACGCAAATGGCCAATTGGCTTTATGCGCCTTTTGATGAATTAAAGTGGGTGACAATTTGCACTCCCGACTCTCTTTCTGCCAGCCCAATAATGCGTTATCTAGCCCTCATTCTTGATGAGGCCATGGCGCAAGAAGGCTCCTTCAAAGCCACGAGTAAAGGCAACTTACCGGCTAAGTTGGTTAAACAGGCCAGTGAGTTATTGCCTGAGTTTGCCGTTGCTCAATTAGAACGTAGTATAAGCATCAGCGAGTTTTCGGGCAGCAATGAAGACAAATTTAATGCCTTGCACTACACCCGAGTGCTTGCCGAAATTAGCGGTATTATTTATCGGCGCAGTGGCCGCTACCATGTAAAAAAATCAGCGCAAAAGCAGTATCAAGCGCTAGGCATACAGGCCTTTTTCAAACCTATGTTAGAGGCCGCTATCAGCAAATATAACTGGGGTTATTTGGACAGTTTCGAATACGATGTCGACTTGCGCACTTTTTGGTTGTTTATGCTGTGGCGTATTCAAAGCCACAACAGTGTGGAGCAGCTTGTGAAAGAGGTGATGACAGCTTTCCCTAATCTATTGCTGGTATTCCCTACGGATGATTACTTCTCGCCAGAAAGAAACTTAAGTATGCTCATCGAATCACGATTTATTGAGCGATTTTTGCAGTTTTGGGGATTTGTAACGATTGACCCAAGACGTTATATAAACGCTGAACAAGTCGCCAGAGTGATTCAGGTACAGCCTTTGTTAAAACAAACTTTTCAATTCACAATAAATAAATAGCAAGGTCACCGTGAGCGAATTTCAATACTATAAATTTGAGCGTCTGGATGGGTATTTAGATGCTAAAGCACGTCAAGCACTCAGAGCCATTTCAAGCCGTGCCGAGATCAGCGCTACGGCCTTTCAGGTGTATTACACCTACAGTGATCTAAAGGCCGAGCCTTTTGAGCTGATGTTAAAATACTTTGATATCGGTTTTTACTATGCCGATTGGGGCTCAATCGATGTATACATCAAGCTACCAGCAGGAACGCTTCCAGATGCGTTACTTGGCTTTTCAAGTGATGGACTTCATGTTCACGAAAACGATGAGTGGCAGTTGCTGATTTTTTCCCTTGAGGAGTGTGATGAGTATTTTGACGATGAGCATGCTGACGACTTTTTCCAGCATTTAGCCGCTTTACGCGGCGGGTTAATGCAAGGGGATTGGCGCCTTGTGTACTTAATGTGGCTCAAAGCGTTTGATTTTAATGATGGCGTTGAGCGAGTGCCGTTAATTCAATTCGATTTTGAGCACCTCAGGGAAGAGGAGCAGTCGTTTGCTGCGCTGTATGATATTCCCTTAGCATTGGTTAAGGCGCTCGCCATGGTGCTGAGCGAACAACCCAGTCACCAAGCCAAACAAACTCAGCTTACGCTTGATGCGTGGATCCATAATCTCTCGCAAGCAGAGAAAGACACGCTATTACGCACGTTGTTTGAGCAAGGCCAGCTAACCCGTCACCAAGCCTTAGCGCTGACGCGAAAAGAACCTGTCAACACAGACGAGATCTATCAATACTGGTTAACTTCCGCCGTCATTTCTCCTTTCATTGAGCAAGCGCAAAGTCAATTACAGCAAGAGCAAGCCGCAGCACTCGCAAAAAAATTAGCTATCGAAAAAGCGGAAAAAGAAAAAGCGTTGACGTATATCTACAATCAACGTGAGCACTACTGGCAGCAATCACAAGAGCAAGCGGATCGAACTTGCGCCAGTGGTTACGATGCGGCATCACGCTATCTGCATCAGCTGTTTGAGGCCTATCAGTTCAAAGCTGATGAAGCGGCGTTTGAACAACGTTTTAAGCGCTTTGTTGTGGCGAATAATAGCCGTAAAGCACTGTTAAATCGCTTGAGTGATTTGCTTTAAACGATGAGGCGATAGGCTGGCCAAATGACGTTAGCAAAAAACCGATTGAGGGTTGGTTGAAAGGTTGTAAGCCCACCAAAGGTCTACAAATTGTTACCTATGAAGTCACTTTGTGTAGACCTCGGGGTCTAAGTAACGCGCTTTTACCATCTCTGTGGTAAATACTGCGTGAAATACAAAGGCATCACGATATTGGTTTGCTCTAATGCGGATGAGCCTTGTGTACCCGTTAACTTAAAGGTTTTACTTGGAGTACATTTTTCAACGTAGGATGCCAACGATTTTGCTCTTGTACGTTTACCACTTTTGACCTCCACAGGGACGATATCGCCTTCATCGGTCGCCAAAATAAATTCGATTTCGGCACGGGCGTCATTCCATGAATAGCTTGGGTCAACGCCAATGGCAGTGAGCTCTTGTTGCACAAAGTTTTCAGCCACATAACCTTTGTATTCATAGTTTTGTTGCTTAATTTCTTTATAACTGCTGCCGAGCATATGATTAAGCAGACCCACATCAAACAAAAACAGTTTCACCATATTTTCTTTTTTATAGGCCGCTAACGGAGATTTCGGCAATCCTTCAATAGGGTAGTTTGGCAAAGCTAGGCGGCAGCAGTTAAGCCAATGGATCGCGGTTTCAAAATCGCTATAACGAGATTTACGCTCATGCACATGCTTAAATTTAAAGCGTTTAACCGACTCATCGCTGACAAGTGATAGCTGGGCTGGAATGCTATTAAATACCGATTCAATCAGTGTGGTGTCGACCTTGCCCGCGTACTTACCAAAATCGCGGCGATAACCTTCCACTAAATCGGCATGAATTTTTGTGACTTTTTCAACACGCTCTAGAATGCTTGAATCCTTATACTGATACCAAGCAGAAACGGCTTCCGGCATACCACCAGTAAAAAAGTAGTCAGTGAGTTTGTCCATCAATTTGGTGTGTACTGCCGGTGTGCTTGCTTGACTATCAAACGCTTTGATCAGCGCTTGCTCGTTGGATGCGTAAATAAATTCTTGGAAGGTCAGTGGTCGTAAATTGTATTGTTCTACCTTGCCCACAGGGAAGGTGTTGAGCAAACCAATATTCGAGCCGCTGGCAGCGACAAAATAGGACGGTGCTTTTTCAGCAAAGTACTTTAGTGAGGTAACGGCACGTTCACATTCGCCAATTTCATCTAATATCAGCAGATCGGTTTCTGGGTTGAACGCTTGGTTGGTTAACAACTCAATATTCATTACTAGCTCGTCAGGTGACAGAGAGCCATCGAACGCTTCTTTGTAGGCAGGGTTTTCAAGGAAGTCGATACGAAGGATGTTGGCAAAGGTATTCCCAAATAACTCTTGTAGCAGATAGGTTTTACCTGTTTGTCTTGCACCATCGATCAATAATGGCTTGCGCACCGGTTGATTTTTCCATGTTATTAGGGCGTTTAGTAAGTTGCGCTGCATTGTCATTTCCCGCCAATTAAGACTGTTAACTGCCTGTAGTATAACTCAGCCTACACTTTTACGCGCAGAAAAGTGCGGAATTTTACATTTTTATGCGCATAAAAGTGTAATTTGATGACCTTTGGCATTCAGGGATTCACATCATCGCCTTGGCCAACGCGCAAGCTAAACCTAAAAGTAGGATATAAATCCAATTATATTGAGTAAAGTGGGAATATAGTCCCTTTGGTTGGTGATATGGCTAAGCGTGACTTACACAATATATTGTTTCCAAAGCAGCGTAAAATCCTGACGCAGTTTGGTGAAGACTTGCTGTTGGCGATGAAAAGACGTGGTTTTACCAAAAAGCTACTGTGTGAACGTACTGGTTTTGATCATAAAACCGTGAATTAAGTCTTAGCCGGTGATCCGGGCGTTGCCATAGGCACTTACTTAAAGGTGATGGCCGTTCTTGGCATGGAAAGCAACTTTGCAGAAATGGCCGCCCATGATGAAGTGGGTATCAAGCTGCAAAACATAAAATTGCTGGAAGGTTCAAGATGAGCCGTGAAATCGTTGAAGTCTATGCCGACTGGCAGCCAATTGAAGCACCTTTGCTAATAGGGCTGCTTTCTTACAGCGATTCAAGCCGAGGTGGCGTGTTTAGTTTTGCCTACGATAAAGCATTTTTAACCTCAGCCTATCGCTTGCAAATTGATCCCATCCTGACCCTCCACTCCGGTGTACTCTAAAACGATGAAGTCGATAAAAGCTTCCGCGCATTTCTTGATTCATCGCCTGATAGATGGGGGCGTATTTTAATGCAGCGGCGTGCGGCGATTGAGGCGCGCAAAGGCATTCGAGCAACAAGTCGATTAAACGAATTGGATTACCTGCTGGGCGTAAATGACTCTTACCGGATGGGTGGTATTCGATTTAAGCGAACAGGCTCGAATGCTTTTTTGGACGACAATTCTGAATTTGCTGCGCCGCCAATGGCTTCTTTGCGAGAGCTAGAGCATGCAGCAATGCAGATTGAAAAAGACGATAACATCGACAGTGACGAGTATTACCGCTGGTTGAAAATGCTGATTTCTCCAGGCTCATCATTAGGTGGTGCAAGGCCCAAAGCTTGTGTCACAGATGAACAAGACCACTTGTGGATTGCTAAGTTTCCCAATTTAAACGATACCCATGATGTGGGCGCGTGGGAGATGGTCTGTTATGAATTGGCGTTAGCGGCAGGTGTTGACATGTTTCCAAGTGAGATGAGGCAATTTTCGTCACAGCACCATACCTTCTTAACAAAACGGTTTGACCGCGACGGTGACAAGCGGCTGCATTTTTCGTCGGCCATGACACAGCTTCAATACTATGATGGTGAACAATCTCAAGGTGCCAGCTACTTAGAGATTGCTGAATTTATTTCCAATTGTGGAGCACAAACCACAGCTGATTTAGCTCAGTTTTGGCGTATGGGGGTAAAGGCATGGGGAAGTGTTTAATGAAGTGCTGCTGTTTATTTTGGCTTGGTATTTGGTGAAGGGATGTTTTCTAATTTCAATGAAGGTTGCTTGTTACTGTTGTCATCAATGTACTCAAGGGCGTACCTCATAGCCTTGTAGCTTTTCTCGCGTTTTTTAAACATGCGTTGCAGCATAGGGAGAGTGCAGTCCACATAGTCGTGAATAGTGACTTGTGTTTTGCCTTCCGATTCACGATGAATACGACCGGCATATTGAGCCAATGTTCCTTTCCATGAGATGGGCATGGCCAAAAACAACGTATCCAGTCTTGGTAGGTCAAACCCTTCGCCTACATATTTTCCTGTTGCGACGACGACTTGAGCCGATTGCAGATGATTGTCAGCGTTCTTGCGTTCCGCAGCTTTCATGGCGCCTTTAAGTACGACAGTGCTTATACCCATTTCGGTAAGTCGTGAGTGTATGGATTCTGCGTGCTCTCTACGCTCTGTAAGGACTAACGGGTGTCCGCCATTTTGAACACACTCGTAGGCGTCTGAGACGATTTTTGAAGTGCGCTGCTCATTATTGACGAGCCAGCGGTAGGCATCGCTTATTTTGGGGCGCTCATCTGTTTTTATAAGCTCTGCTGCTGGTACATCGTAGAGCTGATGAATCATCACGGTTTGAGTAAATTGCTCATCAGGGCTTTGTTTCACTTTGTAGCGAATAGGCCCTGCCGCCATAAAAATGATCTTTTGATGACCATCTTGTCGCTCTGGTGTTGCTGTAAGGCCCAATACATATTTTGCTCTTACCTCGTTGAGTACCATTTCAAACCTTGGTGCAGATAGGTGGTGGCATTCGTCAACAATAATATGGCCGTAGTCTTGAATGAGAGGAGTGATGGAATTGTCTTTTTTATTAACCAAACTTTGGTAGGTGGCTATGTCGATAATGCCACTCGGCTTTCTTTTACCTCCGCCTATACTGCCAATGGTTACTTCGGGTAGGAACGTGCGTAAGCGCTCTTGCCATTGTTCGAGCAGTTGTCGGCTATGAACCAGTATGAGGGTATTTACTTTGCGTTTTACGATCATAGCAATGGCAGTAACCGTTTTTCCAAATGCAGTTGGCGCATGCAAAATACCGAAGTCATGTTTAGATATTGCGGCCACTGCGTCACGCTGGTTCTTTCGCAAAGTGAACTCAGGGGTAAGCTTTAATAATGGTTTACCAATTTCACGCTTATCGTCAAATAGTGGCGAAATGTTTTGCTCTTGTAGCAAAGCAATCGCATCATCGAGGCAGCCTCGCGGTAGTGCTAGATAACCGTTTTCAATACGAGCACAGGAAATAAACCTCGGAATGCCATGGGTTGAAAAGCGCAACGCTTGTGTTTTAAAAAACACAGGATTAGAAAAACTAGCTAATCGCTTTAGTCCGGCCAGTAATGGCCCAGGTAACTCGCTCATCAAAAAGTAGATATGGTTGGCCAAGGTAATGGTCACGTTTTTCGGCAAAGACTCTAATTTTATTGGTGCGGCTTTGGCTGTGATTTCCCAAGGAGGGCGGTTGTCTGTTAGCCCTTGCTCGGACAGTAATAGGGTGTTGGGTGAAATAGTTGTTATGAGTTGGTCAATACTCGACTGAGTGAGCGTTTTAAGCTCAGCAAGGTACCGCCATTGATCATCGATGGCATTCAGGTCACTGTCAACAAAGCAACTACGACCTGAAAGGCGAGCCTCCTTTTGAAGTGGTAACGCAATGAGATTGCCAAACCCGCCTTCAGGAAGTACATCTTGGTTAGGAAAGAGCCTGTCATAGGAGTCAAACGATAGATTTGGAAATATTTCCATGGCTTTATCAAGCAAAGCGAAACCCAGTGCCCGAGCATGGTTCGCTGGGATATTGGTTTCAAAAAATATCCATAAGTGAGCCCCGTTGCCAGAACGCGAGATTTCTATCGCGTGCGGAATATCAAACGCTTGGCACACTTTAGACATTGCTTTGACTTCTTCTTGCCAACAGCCTTTGTCAAAATCGGCTGCCAACAAATAGCACGAATTATCTTTAAGTAGTGGATACAGACCAACCACTTGATGACCGGCAAGGTGCCTGTAAATAATGTGCTCGTTTAATTCGCTAAACTTTCGGTGTGAACAGTCTTGGCATTTAATGCGGGGTTTGTTGCATAGCCCGCTTACCCACTCATTATCACAGGCTACGGAATAGCCACTGCGCCCCTGTTGATTTTGCCAACGATTGGCAAAGATATCCTCTCTTCCACGAAATCGTTGTCTGAATAAGGCGACCTTTTGTTCTGGCGTGAATGTCTGTACTGAACGCTCGATTTGAGCGCTACGCAAAGCCTCTCTTAATGCGAGAAGCTGCTGCTTTTCATTTTCAAGCTCAGCTAGCCTGTTATCAATAGCAGAAATGTTTGGGTAGCGAGCGTCATTCATAACAAACTAATTTTGATTCGCAGCACTATAAAGCGCGAACTTGCGGTGGCTTGATCAGCGACTCTGCTGGAATACCTAACCCTTCATGAAGTTTCCAAATCATTTTTAGCGTGAGTGATCGCTTATGGTTTAGGATTTCATAAACACGATTGCTTTTACCTATCATGGGTTCAAGATCTTTAACGGTTAAGCCTTTGCGCTCCATCTCAAACTTTATTGCCTCAACAGGGTCTGGCAAATCCATTGGAAAATGCTTTGCTTCGTAGGCCTCGACTAACGTAACCAAAATGTCCAGCTTTTCGCCTTCGACGGTATCAGGCTCCGCCATCATTAGGTTTTCGATGTCGTTTAATGCCGCGCGGTAGTCGGCATCTGTTTTAATAGGTCTGATGTCCATTATATTTACCTCTTGTTACTACCTTTTGGCTTCAAATCGTTTGTACATCAATTTTATCGTATTGCGCATGGCTGCCGATAAACCGTATGTAAACCACTTTGTACGCATAATTGATCCAAGCAACTAACCGGTATTTATTACCGGCAATGTTAAACACGACACGCCCATCTTTGAGGATGCTGGCATTTCTAAAGTCCTGTTTCACATCCGCCGGTGCTCCCCAATCAGCGTTTAATGCATGCCTATACCAAGCTAACGTTGGCTCTTTAGCGTCAATGTATTCTGAGCTGTCTTCCCAAAATGTTTTTAAGGTTGATAGTGCGATAATTCTCATAAATAGATATTAGTCCCAATTTGGGACTTTTGCAAGTTTGGTATTCTTGATGCGGTTAGGAGTTGTTACCGCATCCCCAATTGCCCCATTCCTTGGGGCGGTTCACATCCCTCTTATTCACCCTCTTAAGCTCGGCATATCAAGTGTTGCCCCATTGTCCCAACTGCCACGGTAAGTGATCAAATGGGGGGCTTGCTATTTTCGCCTGATGGGCCTTTTCGACATGCGGCTGCGTTTGCCATCGAAGAAGGCCAATACTCTGAACCAATAGAGTGATTCTTCATACCCCAAGCTGTGCGTTGGACGTGCAGGCGGGATGAGCCCCAGTTTGCGTCCTAAACTGACAATCACGTAGAAGCGAACGGAAAATACCTATACGAGCCTGAAACTGTGGCTGAAGTTGAGCATATTCTAGGTGCTGTTGTTGTTCTATTAAGACAGCCGATTTATTCACTCGGTTTAGGCTGTGTGATTAATGTGTTTAGAACAGCCCAAGCTTTAAATATTGGGCTTGAAATTGGGGCAGAGAAGGATAACTTGTATCTCAAACCTGATCTGACAGTTACCCATTTTTTATTGTTTCTATCAGGTTAAATTTTCTAGATGTGTATGAAGGCTAATTGCAGAAATTTGATTGATATTGGTACACAAACTGAGTCTTTGTTGCTGTCGAAGTTGGTGCATTATATTGGGTTAAACCTTTTAAAGCACTGAAGCTTAAAGCAGCACGATCAACTACTTTTCTTGTGAAATTCGCATTGGGATCTGAATATTTAAACGAAATTTCTGCTAAAACAGGTTTTAGACTACCGTAAGGCAATAGGGTATACCATAAACTTAACTCTAAATCTGCATCGAATTCACCTAAATCAATCGTTGCACCACTATATTTTCGTTCATAGATAGTTAGACCACCAACTTGATTCAGGGCTAGACTATTATTAAAATTATAGTCATTTTTGAAGCCAGTAAATAGAATATTGATATCCTCAAAATCGTTAATGGTTCGCGAGGTTGGTACGGTTGTTGACTTGCTTGCAACTACAAGGAAACTCAAGTTATCTTTACGAGTAATGTCATCTTCTAGCTTAGTTTTTGCGCCTGATACATTGCTAGTCAAATCTTTGAAGTCAGCAATATAATGGTCATATCCACGATACTTTAAAGTTACTTCTTTTGTACCATTTTCATTACGCTCTCTGAAGCTGTATCCCATATTTTTTAAAGTACAGCTTCCTTGAGTATCGTAAAAGCGGATTTCTCTTTGTGTATCAAAGATCATAGCACCAGTTACGTCACGACTGATTTTATTTTCAATCGCATTTTTCACCGCTGAAAAATAGCTATTTATGCTGCTTGCTTCATTTCCATAATTAAAATTTATGGGATCTAATAGTACTTTGTATTCGCGAGATGTGACTTTGGGAGATGCATAGCTCAGCGATGGTAGCACTGTAATTGCCAAGAAAGTTATCAAAGCCGATTGAGTTATTCTCATTTTTCTCTCTAGACAAAAGTTGAATTTAAAAAGCCCAAAAGTTTTAGCTTTTGGGCTTCATTCATTGTTATGGGTTGAAAAGATTTAACTTATCGGCAATATATAAGGTAGGTGTATCGACACGCATGCCCACATTATCCAAATACTTTTGCTCTAAACCATTGGTTGTCCAAAGACCCATGTCATCATCATTCACAATGCCAAGAGTTTGTCGGTTAATCAACCATAGACCTTCCATTTTGTCATGCGCATAACTTACACGTTTACCCATATCCAATACCAATGTTTTACTTACTGGCTGAATATTTAGTGCTTGTAATGCTTCCCATTTTTTATCGTTATTGATGAAATATTGCTCGAGGGTTTTACCTGCAATCGTTAAACCAAGTTTAGGATCTTGCACTAGATCGCCCTGAGTTGCGATATCCTCCAAATTGGTAGCATCCTTCAGATCAATACGATAAACATGTTTCATGATATTCGGATCGTCTTTAAGGAATTTGCCATCACGTTCCAGTACTAAAAACTCATGATCATTAATCGCAATAATAGCTGAGTTTGAGTTAGCATCAATTTCTTGACGATAGAGATACTGAGCAACTTTTCCTGTTTCAAGATTGATCGTCACAATACGTGTTAAGGTTGATTTATTAACAGCTTTAGTCGGTAAGTCCATTGTCGATTGCATAATCCCAACCAATGTTTTTTGGTCAGGTGTAATAGTTAAACCTTCCATACCACGGTTGGCACGACGATAACTAAATTCTTGCGGTAAAGTGAAGGTATTGCGCACATCATTTACAAAAGGATTAATACGACCAATTTCTTTTCCATTGGCATCATAGTGCACAATGTGAGGACCATATTCATCACTCACCCAGAATGTACCATCATTCAATGCTGCCAAACCTTCAGAATCGAGACCGTAATCATCAAGTTTGATAGGGTTCGTTATTGGGTCATAAGGCTTTGATGGATCTTTAGCGATGACCTTGCCATGAATATCGTAAGGTGTTTCGCCTGTACCACCTAGTGCAGCAGTATTCGGTAATCCACTAATATTATTTCCATCACGATCTTTTAATAAAATCGTTTTGATGAGTTTGATTGAGCCATCATCTTGTACCTCAAACAACCCAATTTTAGGTATATAGTCTGGCATTGGAAAAATCTTACCAGCACCATTCACGCCATCATTATAGTCAGCATTTGGGCCACGATCTGTGATTGCGTAAAATTGTTTATTGTTCGTAGGATGGGCAGCAACATCAGAGCCAAAGCCACCCTGTCGAAGTGTAAATGCACTCGCAATAGTTGTTCCATTCGCCTTAAAGCTTGTTAAGTTTTGGTAAGGCAATGCAACCCCTTGGGCAAATAAGTTTGGACCACACTGGATGGAGCTTTGCTGGATTTCATTCGCATCCAACTCACCATTTTGATTTTTATCCAAACCACTTTCAATACGTGTTCCAGCACTCCAGCAATCATCATTTCCAAGTACTAAAGGCGTCTGTTGAATCAAACTATTCAATCCATTTTGACCATTGTCCCCATCATCAGTACATGCGGTTAATAAAATTGTCGAAGCTAATAAAGCTAAGGTTAGTGGTTTTTTTTTCATTTTTTTGAAGCATCATGTTTAAAAAGCTTCATCATAAGAAGCAAAAATGACAATTACATGAATGAAATATGATCAATGTAAAATTTTAGCAAATTAAAAATATCAGTAGTTTGTGGGGGTTATATCTAGGTTTTCTTCATTATTTATCAAATGTGGTTTGAGGTAAAATTAAAATAAAACTTTAAACTGCCACAGTATTCTAGATATAAGCAGCCTTATTATGAAGCTGTCTCATAGGGCAGGGTTATACCAATGCTAAGTTTGAAGTGATTGAATCATCCTACTTACTAACGACACAATGTGACGTGTCGAAATTTATGTTTATTGAAAATTCCCCCAAATAATTTAAATTACTGTAATATTTTCCAATAGTTAAAACATTGCTAGTAGCATCATCAACTTAAATGTACTGTGTTGCAGGTAATAGAATTAAGACATCAGAAATAGCTTCAGCACCATGACTAAACCACAGGCAATGGTGATGACAGTGGTTCAACAGATTATCAAAAGTTACTTCCAACTGTCGCTTTAGGCTGGGATATATTACCTGAGCTTTATACTTATGCTAGCTATGGCAAAGGCTTCGAAACACCAACCTTTACCGAGATGGCCTATCTTACAGTAGGGACTTCAGGCATTAACTTTAATTTAAAACCTGCGACCAGTGATACCGTAGAACTTGGCTTAAAATCGCAGAATACCTTAGGGTTATTTACTTTTGCTGTATTTCATACTGAAACTAAAAATGACATTGTGCCTGACGATGCCAATGGCGGGCGAAGCACATTTCGTAATGCAGAAAAAACCTTACGTGAAGGCTTAGAGTTATCGTGGCAAAAACAGCTCTGGCAAGCACTCAATATTCGAACCAGTTATAGTTATTTAGATGCGACTTTTGATGCTGATATTCCAGCGACCACAACCAAACCGCTGATACAAAAAGGAACATATATTCCAGGTATTGCCAAGAATCAAGCTTTTGTAGGCTTGGCATGGCAACCTGAGCAGGGATTTCAGGCAGGCTTAGAAGCACGTTATATGGACAAGATTTATGTCGATGATATCAACTCTGATACTGCACCAAGTTATACGGTCGTTGCGGCAAATGTTGGCTATTTGTGGGTCAATAAAGACTGGAAAGTAAATACTTATGCACGACTAGATAATTTATTAGATCGAAACTATGTGGGTTCCGTGATTGTCAATGATAGTAATAATCGTTTCTTTGAGCCCGCAGATAGACGAAATTTTAATGTTGGACTATCGATAAAAAAATATTCTAACATAGGCTTTGTTGCATAAATACATAACCAACTGATTTTGTTCATTAATTTTTAGGTTGAAATTCATACAAACCTATTTAAATCAGAAGCTTACAAAATCTTTATGCAACAAAGCCGTGGAACAGCCACAAATAAACTCAGTAATAAATTTTTAAACATATTAATCCCCCGTTAAGTAACGGATTATAACAGCCGTAACTATCTAATCACATGCAAAAAGTAGCCGTTTCGCCTTTTCCTGTCCTCACATGATGCAAGCGGACCATACATCTTAATCAGATAGAAATCGAGTCGAGGTAAATCAATCCATCACAAATGGAGCAGAAATTATGCTTGATCACACTCTTGGTTAATGCTGAAAAGTCTTTGAGTTTTAATTAATAAATAAGTGTATCCATGTCTACCCTCAACTTTACTTATTTTCAGATAGCAACCAATCGAGAGCACTCATTTTTACAATACCATTATAATTCGCTTCAGTCCCTATCGTGTCTAAGGTAAGCAAATACTTGGGATACGAATCAGAAATTTTCTGTAATGGACGTAACTCTCGGCTGAGTGTCTCCTCATTGAGCGTTTCTAATGCCACCTGATAATAAGTTAAATTCTGTAAAGTATCGACAGCAACAAAATCAATTTCATATTCATCAACCCGCCCTACATAGACCGTATAACCTCGTCTGACAAGCTCAAGATAAATCACATTTTCTAAGATATGACCTTGATCAGCATTAGCATCAGGCAACATAATCCGGCGCAATCCGACATCAACTAAATAGTATTTTTCAGAGGATTGTAATAACTCACGCCCGCGTACTTTAAATTGTGCGGCACTATAAAATAACAAACTGTCCTGTAAGCCCTGAATATAGCGTTTTACTGTTTCAAATGAAATTTTAACCCCACTTGAAACAAAGGTATTTTTAATTTTATTGATGGAAATAGGTGAGCCTGTCACGCTTGCCAAATATCTTGCGACACGCTCGAGAGAGTTAATATCGGCAGTATTCAAACGGGGAATAACATCTTTAAACATTACACTGGCATAGACTGCTTGCAAGTAATCATAAGTTTCCTGCTGGCTAGTCATGGCAAGCGTATAAGGGAAACTACTGCGCGTATACATGGCATACAAATCACGATTTGATAATTGTTGGATGATCGGATTATTTTCAATATGCCACTGTTTAAATTCTTGGAATGACAGAGGTAGAACATGTTGCTCGATATAGCGTCCTGTAAGTAAAGTCGCAAGTTCTCCACTTAGAAAGAATGCATTTGAGCCTGTAATATATAAATCGATATAATCCCGAACATATAAAGAGTCGACTACTTTCTCAAAATTTGTAACATGTTGTATTTCATCTAAGAAAACATAGTTTTTTTTACTTTTATCAACTTTGGACAATACATAATCATGTAGTTTACGGTAATCGGTGAGTTCTTCAAATTCCATAAATTCGAAGTTGATGGCAATGATGTTTTCGGCTTGTACACCCTGTGCTTTTAGGATTTGTTGAAACATTGCCAATAAGGTGGATTTTCCAGAGCGACGCACACCTGAAAGTACTTTAATGACATCACGGTCTTGCCATGTATTCAGAAATTTTAAGTAGCCATCACGTCGAATATTAGCGCTTCTCATTATTTACACTTGGAATCTAAAGTTTTAATAAATTATATCAAATTTTAGAACGTATATGTAAATATATTTAATTTTAAAAAAAGTTTAAGGTTAAGTGAAACATTCAAAGCTGCTGTTGAAGTATACGGATAGTAAATGTAATAAAAATCCAGATTCTATCTTTTTTGACTCTGTACACGACAAAAAACCTAAATATGCCTAATATCGTATCTGGGTCTACTCCTTAGATGAGCAATGGTGATGCCTTGTTTTCGGATTTGTTGAGACTGTAAATAAAACTATGTAAACGCTTAAACTCCCCCAACGTTGTTGGGGTCAAACAAAAGGTGTTTACCATGAAAGATGAAGCAATGTTGGCACTCGCTAAAGAGTTAGCCAAGAACCTAAAAACCGAACTCGATCTCAATAATTTTAGTCGGGCTTTAAAGAAATTGACTGTTGAAACTGCCCTTAATGCGGAACTCACCGACCATTTAGGTTACGAAAAGAATAGTCCACGAACAGGTAAAAATGCTCGCAATGGTTACACAACGAAGCGTCTACTGACTGATGATGGTGAGTTTGAACTAGATACCCCTAGAGATCGTGAGGGTAAATTTGAGCCACAGCTTATCAAGAAAAATCAGACCCGTATCACAAAGCCAATTTCTGCTTTTGAGTGAGGTAAAGCAATTTGAACCGTTAACATATTAGTAGAAATAGGATCTAATGGTGCAGAGCAGGATAAGGCAATAAATGCAGGTTTATTCGGTGGTGGTGAGCGATCATTCTTTGGTTTACCATCAAATAAGCGAATCCATTTGGATACAAGATTTGCATTCAATCCATGTTGCAAAGCGACCGAAGCAATTGAAACGTCAGGTGCTTTACAAGCCTGAACGATCTGCTGTTTAAATTCAGCACTGTATGTTCTTCGTTTTTTCGCTAGAGATGCGATGGATGTCTGATTATTTGTCGTCATAAATTTAAGTCCCCACTTGTTTTTAAGTGGGGACTAAATTAAGGCTTATAGGATGAATTCATAAGGTGTGTTCAGCGGACGCTTACGAAAAAACAGCCAAGTGCTCATATGGTACAGTTATATCAAGAACAATGGTCAGATTGGCTATCAACGACACATGTGGCAAGTGAAGGTGTCCTGCAGAATGAAAGTTAAGTGTCTATTGAGGGGTACAATCTAATGGGAGAAATTGAAAAATAAAATACCATTGAATATTTGGTCATTATTTGTTAATTTCTGCGCAAAATTTAACATGCAATAAATTTATGTTCAAAAAAAATATAGTATTAAAAAGTATTTTGCTTACTTTGGGTGGTTTTGTTGTTACTCCTTTTGCATTTGCAGAAACATTTGATCCAGCGATAGATGGTTTGATTCGAAACCAGCAGCGCCAAGCAGAACTAGAAAAAATTATACAACCAGAACGTGATGTTAATTTAGATGTCATCCAAAAAAAAGAAGCTGTACAACTTACCGACCTTGAAGATCAGAATTGTTTTGAAATCAAGACAGTTGAACTTGATGGCGAAATGAGTAAGCATTTTGATCAATATGTGCAACAAGCGTTAAAAGATTTAAGTTTTACTCCAGGTTTATGCATGGGTGAGCAGCGAATTAATCTGTTGATGACGCAAACGCAGAACATCATCATTGGCCGAGGCTTTACTACGACACGAATATTGGCTGCACCTCAAAACTTAAGTACAGGCGTATTAAAACTCACCGTCATTCCGGGATTAGTTCGAGAAATCAAACTCGATTTAAGTGATGAGGAAAATACCCGAGCAGGCCGAATTCAATATGCCAAAAATATCTTTCCAATGAAGAGTGGCGATATTCTCAATTTACGTGACTTAGAGCAAGGCTTAGAAAACTTAAAAAGACTGCCTACAGCGGAAGCTGATATTCAAATTATTCCTGCAGATGCGCCCAATCAAAGTGATGTTATCGTCAAATGGAAACAGCGAAAAATTCCAATTCGCGTGACCTTAAGTGCTGATGATGCCGGTAGTCGTCAAACCGGTAAATACCAAGGTAACATCACCGTTTCAGTCGATAACCCTTTATTTAGAAGTGACTTATTTTACGTCACCATGGGCCGTAACTTAGCAGATCAGCAAGAGATTACGGATCAAAATGGAACCACTGTGAAGAGCGGAACCCATAACTATGCCCTTCATTATTCAGTCCCTTATAAAAACTGGCTGATCAGCGCCAATGCGAGTCGATACAATTATGACCAAGCTGTTGCAGGCACCAATAATGTCTATAACTATAATGGAGAAAGTCAGACTCAAGACTTAGGCTTGACCCGATTGCTTTATCGGGATGCCAAGCGTAAAACCTCAGCGACCTTGAAAGGCTGGCATCGAGAATCTAAAAGCTATATTGATGATGCCGAACTGACCATACAGCGCAGAGATGTTGCGGGTTGGCAGTTAAACCTTGATCATCGTGAATATATTCAATTTGCAGTGCTGGATTTGAGTCTAGGGTATAAGCGAGGCACAGGTGCATTCGATTCATTACCAGCAGTTGAGGAAGCGCTGAACGAAGGTACATCACGGATGAAGATCTGGACGCTAGATGCCAATCTGAATGTTCCGTTCCAATTTGAGAACCAGCAATATAGCTACTCAAGTGCCTTTAGAGCGCAATACAATGACACCCCGCTGACCATCCAAGACCGGCTTTCCATTGGTGGAAGGTATACAGTACGCGGTTTTGATGGTGACCTAACCCTAGCAGCAGACCGTGGCTTCTACTGGCGCAATGATTTAGCCATGTCTATTTTTCCCGCACATCAATTCTATATGGCCTTGGATGCTGGGCATGTTGATGGTCAATCTGCCCAATGGCTTTTAGGTAAAACCCTTGTGGGTGGTGCGATGGGGCTACGTGGTCAATTTAAGGTGGGTGGCACTTTTTACTACGATATATTTATCGGTAAACCAATCAAGAAGCCTGAATATTTCCAAAATTATGATTTGAATTATGGTTTTAGTGCC
This sequence comes from Acinetobacter sp. YH12144, assembly GCF_013418345.1. Lineage (NCBI taxonomy): Bacteria > Pseudomonadati > Pseudomonadota > Gammaproteobacteria > Moraxellales > Moraxellaceae > Acinetobacter > Acinetobacter sp. YH12144. The sequence continues at coordinate 106,147 of NZ_VPCD01000012.1, forward strand.
AGTTATTCATTCTGATCTAAAGAAAAGTACAAACTAAAAAATGAGCTCGTAGTATTAAAGCGAAAAAATCTCCCAAATAAAGACACATTGGTAATTGAAAAATGAATAAGAACTGCTATAAAACGATTTTTAGTCAAACCCGTGGTGAAATGATTGCTGTTGCAGAAAATGTCGCAGCTGCAGGACAAGCCTCAACACAGAATAATAAAGCGGTTGATCTTGAAACACCAGTCGTTGCTTCTGAAAAAAGTTTAGCTTTAAAAGTTCTTTCATTTTCATTGATGCTGATTACAGGCACTGCCCTGATCAATGCATCTATTGGTGTATCGCACAGCAATGTTGTTGCAGACTCGAATGCGGCAGGCAATCAGCGTCCAACGATATTGAACAGTGCCAATGGCACAACGCAGGTGAATATTCAAACCCCAAGCAAAGCTGGGGTATCGGTGAATCACTACCAGCAATTTGATGTGAATCAGAACGGTGTCATTTTAAATAACAGCCGCCAAAATACTCAAACGCAGCTTGGGGGTTATATCCAAGCCAATCCGTGGCTTGCAGGCGGTGAAGCCAAAGTCATTGTTAATCAGGTGAACGGCAGCAATCCAAGTCACTTAAATGGCTATGTAGAGGTCGGTGGACGTAAAGCAGATGTGATCATTGCCAACCAAGCTGGGATTAATGTCGATGGTGGCGGTTTTATCAATGCAGGTGGGGTGACTTTAAGTACCGCCAATCCGAATATTCAAAATGGACAAGTGACAGGTTATCAAGTCCGTGACGGGGTGATTAACATCACAGGTCAGGGCTTGGATGCCAGTAAAGCCGACTATACCCAGTTACTCAGCCGTGCTGCACAGATCAATGCGGGGATTTGGGCTAAAGAATTGACGGTGGTTGCTGGACAAAATGATATTGAAGTTAATCCGCAGGCTGGTGCGATACAGGCGGCTTCGGGGTTGGCAGGCACTGTGCCACAGTTTGCCATTGATACCAGTCACTTAGGCGGAATGTATGCGGGCAAAATCAGTTTAATCAGTACCGAACAAGGGGTTGGGATTAACAATGCAGGGCAAGTGTTTGCTTCAGCCGGGCATATTAAAATCAGTGCCAATGGCGAGCTGCAAAATAGCGGTGCAGTAGTTGCAGAAAATAAAGTCGATAGCACCCCAGCGAGTTTAAATCTTCAAGCAAAAGATTTAAACAATAATGGCAAGATATTAAGTCTAGGCGATCAACGCATTCAGGCTGAAAACGTCAACAATACCGGCCTCATTAATAGCCAAGGTTTAACTCGTATTGATGCCAGTCAAGGCATCCAAAACGTGGGTACAGGTCAAATCTATGGTGACCATATTGCCCTGCAAGCCGCGCATCTTCTCAATGCAGAACAGCAAACCAATGGCGATGTCAAAGCAGGCACGATTGCGGCACGTCAACGCTTAGATATTGCAGGCGGAAAAATTGAAAACCGAGAACAAGCCTTAATTGCCAGCGAAGGTGCGCTGACTGTTGGTGGACAACTCAATGCAAACCATATGGCAGAAGGCTCTGCCGCATTATTAGACAATGCCAGTGCACGTATTCAATCCGTGGGTGATATGTACTTAGGCGTGGATATTTTGACCAACCGAAATTTGCATTTCAGTTCAAGTGTCAAAGAAATACCAGAAACCCGCAAAGATGTGACCGCTTATCAAGGTGCTGGAAGCGCTGAAATTCTTGATTCATCGCATATTACAGGTCGTGGCAGTTATGACAGCATTTATCTGGATGGTCAAAAATATGAAGACTATACCCGATATATCTACAACCAGTACGAAACCCAACACTATGTGGATTCCAGTGCACCAGCGGAGATTATTTCAGGTGGCACACTGACGCTAAAAGGCCAAAGCCTGACCAATGACAAGAGCCAAATTCTAGCGACGAAAGGCATTAATATTGAACAAAATGAAGTGAATAATATTGATGCTGAGGGTGAGCATCGTGTGATTAAAACGGGGACATCACAGTATCACTATGTAGGTTGGAATACATTAGGTACAAGTAAACGAAGTAAGTGGAACAGTGTTAAACCCTATAATCCAGCTGATATCGTAACGCCAATAAAACTTGATGTGGTGAAATATGATGGTGCTCACCAAGGCACATTAAATGGTGATACCTCAGAACTCAGCTTACCGCTGCAATCCTTATACAGCGTTAATAAAGAAAATAATAACCGCCCTTTGATTGAAAGCAGCGATGCCTTTACCAATTATAAAAATTGGTTAGGCAGTGATTACATGCTGCAAATGTTCACGACCAACCCACAAAATATGCAAAAACGTTTAGGGGATGGTTATTACGAGCAAAAACTGGTCAATGACCAAATTGCACAACTGACGGGTCAAGTTTATTTAGATGGTTATACGAACTTCGAGGATCAATTCAAAGCCTTGATGGATTCTGGGGTAAGTGCTGCCAAAGATCTTAATTTAAGTGTTGGAGTGAAGCTCTCAGAAGCACAGATTGCTCGATTGACCAGTGATATGGTGTGGCTGGTGACAGAAACCATTACCGTTGATGGCGAAAAAATCCAAGTCTTGGTACCGAAAGTGTATGTTGCGGTACAGTCGGGGGACTTAAACAACAAAGGTGCCTTGATTGCAGGCGAGACGGTCAATTTAAAACTGAGTGGGGATTTAAACAACCAAGGCAGTATTGCTGGACGCCAATTGGTGAGTCTTGAAGCCAATAACATTAATAACGTGGGTGGCTTAATACAAGGTCGAGATGTCTTTGCGACAGCACACACCGATATCAATAATATTGGTGGGACAATGACCGCCAATCAAATCCTTGCCCTTGATGCGGGCCGAGACATTAACAACATCACCACGACGATTAAAACTGAAAATAAGCACGGTTTAAGTGAATTTAGCGCTGAAAACATTGGCCGTGTTGCTGGGCTGTATGTACAAGATGCGGATGGTCAGCTGGTTGCCAATGCCAAGAATAATATCAATCTGACTGCATCAGATCTACAAAGCCAAGGTAGCATTGCGATCCAAGCGGGACAAGACCTGAATCTTTCTACGGTGAATGTCAGTCGCAGTGATTTAAGCTCAGCAGGTGACAAGGATCAGATTCTGAATGCTTCGAGTCGAGATGTAGGGACGCAGATTCAGGCGAAAGGAAATATTTCCCTGCAAAGTGGTGCCAATACTCAGATTAAAGCCAGCACCTTGAACAGTACGTCGGGCAATGTAGTGATTGATGCTGGACAAAATGTCTTGATCGAAAATGGACGAGATGAACGCAGTTCTCAGCTTGCAGCCCAAGAAAAAGGTGGCTTCTCTACAACAGATAAAAAAATCCAATCTTCGACCAGTCAATCGATTGCAACCGACATCCAATCGGGTGGCAATATCCTGATCAATAGCCAAACAGGAGATATTCAAGCCACGCACCTGCAAGCTGGTGCGAAAGACAGCATTCAAATTACGGCAAACCAAGGCAATGTAAAACTTTTGTCAGATATTGATACTGATATAAAGAGCACGGAAACAGCCAAGAAAAATACAATTCAATTTAAAAACCGTCAATCAGGATATATCGACGAAGATGTTGCACAAACACAGCTCAAAGCTGGCAAAAATGTTGATATCAATGCCGGTAAAAATATCGAGCTGCAAGCCAATGATATACAAGCTCAAGACAATATTTATATTGGCAATAAACAATTCGAACGCCAAGCGGATGGCAGTTTAAAATCCAAAGATGGTAATGCCCTGCCCGAAAATGTCAGTCTGACGACATTAGAAACCAATGATCAGCAATGGGATGAAACCCAAAAAGGTTATCGTGGCATTGCCAAAGACTTAATGAAAGTGACTGCTGTTGGCTTAGCGGGTATTGAGGCTTTAGCTCCGGGATTAAAAGCACCGAAGATCACGATCGGAGAATCATCGAGCACACGGACTGAGCAAAGAACACAAACAGGGACCGATCTTGGTGCCAATAATGTCTATGTGGGTTCAGCAGGTCAAACGACACTGACCAGTAGCAACATTGATGCACAGAACACGGTCTTAGCGGGCAAAAAAGTCACGCTCGATGCAGCAGAAGAACAACACAAAACTGTTACGTCAAACAGCAAAGAAACGGTACAAGGTCTTGGGGTTAAGCTGAATAAAGACAGCATTCGAGTGGGCGGCTTTGTACTTGAAGACGCAGAGAATACCGTTAAAACTACAGCCACAACGCATAAGTCAGGCAATATCAATACTGAAAATTTAACAATTCAAGGTGCAGAAGGTGTAGATATCCTCGGCCAAAATATCACAGCGACAGGTGATACGATCATTGATCATGGTCGAGGAAATCTTAACATAGGCGGTTATGAAAATAAAACCACCACAGAAGAAAAGACTCATACTGAAACCATCAGTACAGAAGTCGGCATTCGCAATGCCTATTTAGATGCAATCTTAGCGGTAGAAGCTGTTGCAGATGCAACTAAAGCCTTATCTAAAGCTAAAGATGATTATAGCCAAGCACAACGTGACTATGCAGCGGGTCGAATTACCAAAGGAGCCTTAGATGACAGCAAAGCCAATGTCGCAATGGCAACGGCCAATGTGGCAAGTGCACAGATTGCTGTAGGGGCAGCAGCCGCATCTGCGGCTGCAAGCAGTGCAACCTATGGCTTTACTATTGGTGCCAATGGTGAAAGGATTGAAACTACGACGACCACGAATACAGAACAAAGCCAATGGCAAGGTAGCAACTTAGATTTAAATAACCTTCAGCTTAAATCAGAAGGCCAAGACATCAATATCCAAGGCAGCCGAGTGAATGCAACAGGCACCACGACCTTTGATGGCAGCAAAGACCTCAATGTGACTGCAGGCGTCGAGCATAGTAAACAGGACAGCAATAGTAAAACCAATAGCCAAAGTGTGAGCTATACCTATGGCGGTGGCGGCAGTGCTTCAATAGGCAAGCAAACCAGCCAATCACAAAACGAAAGCCTCACCCACGTAAATAGTGAAGTTGTGCTGAATCGTACTGAAGGTGCAATAGACAAACTGAATATTCAGGGCGGTGAGGTTTCTATCGCTGACCGAGGTAATCTACAAGTAAATCAGATCCATGTAGAAAGCTTGCAGGATACAGAGACTAGCAGTAATAGCAGCAAAGGCGGAAATATTGGCTTAGGTTTTGGTTCTAACGGTAAAGCCAGCAATATCAGCGCTGGCTATAACCAAAGTAAGGGCAGCATTGACAGTGCATGGGTAAATGACACTAGTAAGCTGCTGATTGGCAATGCGCAGAACGATGCTGATCTAGATGCGATGGGTGTTAAAAATATTACCAGTATTGGTGGTGTGATTGCCAATGCGACGAAGAATGAAGACGGCACATTAACGGATCACGGTAAGCTGAACTATTCAGGCGAACTTGCGCTGAAAGACATAGAAGATCATAACTACAACAGTAGCAGTGGTTTTAATGTATCAACGACGATAGGCAAAACCACGAACAACAAAGATGGAGAAAAATCCAAATATCCAAACGGTTCAACCACCATTGGCCTTAACAGCAGTGGACAAGAAACAGAACAATTGACTAAGGCAACGATGGGTCAAGGGACTGTTGCAAATGCCCCAGACAGCACCAATCGGGACATTAATAATACGCAAGAAATTACTCGTGACCAAGTGACGGGCATGCTGGATGGTTCTGTGACGGTTGATCAGCGTTTACTGAGTAAGAGTGGACGGGCGGAGATTATTCAAGAGCAGAAGGAATTACCTGAAAATTTCCGTCAAAGTGCTGAAAATATTGTGAAGCAAATGCCTGAGGGAGAATATAAAGAGAAGGCTTTACAAAGTTTAAATAATATACAAGCAAAACTTTATAGTTTACCAGCAGATTTTGAGGGTTTAGAGGAATATGGGCAGCAAGTTGCAGGGGAGCTATTGAAAAATGGTCTTGAAATTAAAGAGGTCGAAAAGATTATAGATACAGATAATTATTGGTATGCAATTCAAAAATTATCTGCTGTCCAAGAACAATTAGATATTTTGAGTCAGAATGGTAGTGGCATTGAACAGATTCTTAATTCTGAGCTCTCTAAAGAGCAACCAATAGTCAACTCAAACTCCTTAATTAGTATATTAGCTGAAAATACAGATAGTTCTCTTGCTGTAAAAGAAACGGATTTACTAGGTTTTAAATTTTTACATGCGGCAGCAGAAATTAGTAAAAATATAGAAAAAATTTCTGTAGATAGTGGTGTTGACATTGAAAAAATACAACTTGCTGCTAGCGTGTTGTTAGGAGGGCCTGTAAAAGCAACAGCAGGATATATAGTTAATCAATTTAGTGGAGAATATATTGATTATGCTACAAATGCGGTATCAGATCATTTAGTAAAATCACTCTACGGACTTTCAGATGGTCTATATGATGATTGGAGTCGGTCTGAAAAAATTAGTGAGTTGAAACAGCTTGGACTAAGCGATGATGATTTTCAACGAAGTCTTAATTATGCGGAATCACTGCAAAATGCAAAGCTAGGTGCTACTTTTATTGTTGGTATAGCTGCTGAGACACTAATTTCAGGGAAAGGAAAAGCTAAAAATAGTGATGAAATATCAGTAAAACCTACTGTTCCTGATTATGTTACTCGTAATGATCATGATTTTTCTGCTACAGAAAATTATAAAGGTAAACCAAAAGCTTACATAAATGACAAAGGTGATTTGGTTGCTGCAAACCCTGAAGGAACAGGATCTGTTCAATCTCATATTAGAGGTGGTAATTCTGAGAATACACCATACATTTCAACAAGTGATCCAGCAATAGCTATTGATTCTAAAAATTATGGTGGTGAGCAAATTAAGATTGATACGAAGCGATTGCAGGAAGATATTGATGCAGGTAAGATTTCTGGTAGTCAGATTGTGACACATACCGAAGTTAGAAAGGAATTACAATCTAAAGTCGATGCAGCTCAGGCGAAATATGATCGTAATCCTAGTAAAAAAAATCGAGATAAATTAAGAGATGCAAATAAAGATTTGAATCATGCTATTAGAGATGGGGAATGCTTAATCAAAGGTTGTGTTCCATCAGAATACATAAAGAAATAGTTTGTAAGGAGTATAGAGTTGGAACAGAAGATTATAGACTTATTAAATGAGATTCCTGATAGTGTCAATTATACAGATATAGCAGAGGACTTAGATGCTGAAGATATTTCAGTTAGCCGTATAGAACAGTTAAGAGAATTATTAACAAATTCGGATGACTATATTGTATTCCAAGCTGCTAAATTGTTGACATTTTGGGGAGATGATTATGGTTTTAATGCTTTAACTGCATTATTTGAAAACAATAAATTAAATGGTTTTATTGATCATAGGCTAAATGGTTATGATGATACATTGCAACATGTTCTTAGAGCATTTATTCGTTATTGGGCTGATAAATCTGACCATGGTCTAGGTACCTTAACAAGAAAAAAATTGTTTCCATATATTGTCAAAATAATAGAGCTTGCTAATACTCAACCTTTTGGAATAGATTCTTTATTTGGTTTAATAATCGATGAGGACTTCAAAGAATATATTCCATTTTTAAAAGAACATTTAATTTCAATCATTGATCATCCAGAAATACATGGTTGGAAAATTCATGATGTTATTGAGTTATTTTTAAAAATTGAACCTGATTTTGTATATAAATTATTGGATGAAAAAGGAAAGACGTTAAAGGATTTTAATTTTTGAAATTAATGTATCGACCAGTATTGGTATTCCACAAAAGGGAACTAAAGAAGCTTCTACAGCTCCAAAAGGTTCAACGACCATTGGTATCAATAGCAGCGGGCAAGAAACAGAACAACTGACCAAGGCAACCTTAGGTCAAGGTACTGTGACGAATGTGAAAGATACGGTAATCCCCCCTAAAAATAATAGGATCTAAAAGTAGAATTTTCTCTTAAGATACGAGCAGGAGATTCTGCATGAAAACATCTAAATTTACTGATAGTCAGATCATGTCCATCTTGAAACAGGCAGAATCTGGCACACCTGTAGCGACCCTTTGCCGTGTACACGGCATGAGTAATGCTACCTTTTATAAATGGCGTGCCAAATATGGTGGTATGGATACATCATTAATGGCTCGACTGAAAGAGCTAGAAGCCGAAAATACCAGACTTAAAAAGATGTATGCGGAAGAGCGATTAAAGGCCGAAATCATCCAGGAAGCGATGGCAAAAAAGTGGTAAAGCCATCTTGCCGGCGTAAGATGGCACAACAGGCAGTTGCCCAGCATGCCATTAGTATTCGTTTGGCTTGTAAAGCATTTGGCATTAGTGAAACCTGCTACCGCTATCAAGCCAAACTCAGCGATGACAATGCACTCATTGCTGAACAGCTCATTGAACTCACTGAGGAAAATTCCGATTGGGGCTTTGGTTTGTGCTTCTCGTATTTACGGCATGTTGAGAGTTGCTGCTGGAATCACAAGCGGGTTTACCGCATTTACTGTGAGTTGGCACTGAATCTGCGTATTAAACCGAGAAGAAGACTAAAACGGCATGCGCCTGAACCATTGAAAGAACCAATCCGAGAAAATCAGGTTTGGTCATTAGATTTTATGCATGATCAGCTTTCCGATGGTCGCAAGTTTCGATTATTGAATGTGATTGATGATTACCGCCGCGAAGGCCTAGCCATTGAAGCAGGGTTCTCATTGCCCACAATCAGGGTTATTCGTACGTTGAATCAATTGCTGGAGTGGAGAGAAAAACCGTTAGTGATCCGATGCGATAATGGTCCCGAATTTATCAGTCACGAATTTGTGCGCTGGGCTACTGAGCATGGTATTCGTATTGAATATATTCAACCGGGTAAGCCACAGCAGAATGCGTATATTGAACGCTATAATCGGACCATACGTTATAGTTGGCTGAGCAAGCATTTATTTGATACTTTGGATGAAGTACAAGATTATGCAACAAACTGGTTGTGGCATTACAACCATGAAAGACCACATCAAGCTAACAAAGGAAAGCCACCTCTAATGGCTGCTTAACCTCTGCTTTTAACTTCGGTTATTTATGGGAGGATTACCATACCACCAACCGTGATATCAACAATACCCAAGAAATTACTCGTGATCAGACCACAGGTATGCTGGATGGTTCAGTAACGATTGATCATCGATTACTGACAGAAGCTGGACGACAGGAGATTATTCAAGAACAGAAGGATTTGCCAGAGAATTTCCGTCAAAGTGCAGAAAATTTAGCACAAGCCTTACCAGCGGGTGAGTATAAAGATAAGGCTTTACAAACACTAAATAATATTCAGGCAAGGCTTTACAATTTACCAAGTGAATATAAAGAAACGGGTGTAGTTGGTGACAAAGTTGCAAGTGAATTGCTCAAACGAGGGATAGAGCCAAAAGAAGTTGAAGCTTTATTTTCTAAATTAGATTTTTTCTATGCAGCAAAAGAGTTTAGTGAAATTCAGAGTCAACTAGATACATTAGCTCAATCTGGTGTTGGTTTAGAAACGATTTTTAAACAACCTAAAATAGGCGTAAATGAACAAGAAGTAATTTATGCGAAAGGAACTGACATTGAGACAAAAGTTACGACCCAAACCACAGTTGGTATGACGATATTAAGCAATATTGCTGATTTAGGAAATAATATAAAGCAGATTAGTGAAGATACTGGAGTTGATTTAGGTACTGTTCAACTTGCGGTAGGACTAATGATTTCAGGCCCAGTCCGTTTAGCAATTGAGACAGGAAAATCTTTAGCTTTAGATAGTGCGGTAGGAGCTGAAATAGCTCAAGGATTTGATGCGCTGGCGACATCATTAACTGCCGCCGCTCATGTTACCAATTCAAATACGATTAATAATTGGACTAATTCAGAGAAAGTTAAAGAAATTGAAGCCTCAACATCTGAAAATAAATTAGATGAATTGAAATTTGCAAATGAAATTGAAAAAAATCTCTGTACACGACAAAAATAGATAACTCATTGAAATAATGTCACAATAATTGTTTTCTAACGACGAATACTATGACACATCTCAATGAGTTATATCTTATCTTAAACAAATCTCTAAAATGGAACAA